>JACMLD010000244.1 GCA_014379785.1 Chitinophagaceae bacterium | reverse complement strand
TTTACAATACCTGGAAAAAAATAGAAAAATTTGCCGTTCCGAAATTCCCACATGGCTACACCGTAAACGGCATCATTGGTGATGAATTTAAAAAGATGTACGGTGTTGAGTACGGTGTGATCAGAAGCATCTCTTTGCTCAGGTCATTTGACGTGCCGGAAAAAAAAGAGCGTTTTATTCTCTACCAGGGAGCGGTCAATGAAGGGCGCTCATTCGAAACGCTGATTCCTGCAATGAAAGACGTGGATGCAAAACTCATTATCTGCGGCAATGGAAATTTTATGGCGGAGGCTGTGCGATTGGTAAGGGAACAAGCACTTCAGCATAAAATCATTTTCCGCGGTCAACTTATTCCAGAAGACCTGATTCAGATCACGAGACAGGCATATATTGGTCTGACACTTTTTGATAAAAAAGGTTTGAGCAACTACTATTCACTGGCAAACAGGTTTTTTGATTACATACACGCGCTGGTTCCGCAGGTATGTGTGGACTATCCCGCCTACAGCGAAATAAACAATTTGCACCGTGTTGCTGTTCTTATTGCGGAACCCGATGCCGTCAGCATTGCAAAGGCCATCAATTTATTGCTGGCAGATGCTGATCTGTATAAAAATTTGCAGGATGGATGTCGGCTCGCCAGTCAGGTATTGAACTGGCAGAATGAAGAAAGAAAGCTGATATCATTTTACAAAATTGTTTTGGAGAGTAATTAAGATTGGAAAAATATTTACATATAGTTTGTCATGATGTTCCTTACCCGCTTGATTATGGCGGTGTTTTTGACTTGTTCTGTAAATTGAAGGCATTGAAAGATGAGGGGGTAAAAATCATTCTGCATTGTTTTGAATATGGAAGAGGAAGGCAACCCGAGTTAAACAGGCATTGTGAGGAAGTGTATTATTATGAGCGAAATGAAGGTCATAAAGGATTTTCTGCCCGCATTCCATATATCGTTGCATCGAGGTGCAGTAAGGAGTTGCAGGACAATCTTGCAAAGGACAATCATCCGATTCTGCTCGAAGGAATTCATTGTTCCTATCTTTTGCATTGCGATCGTTTCAGTAATCGCAGGATTTTGTTGAGGCTCCACAATGTTGAATACGAATATTATTATCAGTTGTTTCGCAACACGAAATCTCTTTTTAAAAAATTGTATTATTACCACGAAAGTGCTTTGCTGAAAAAGTATGAGCAGAAGCTGGCGCGGAAAGTGCCCATCATTGCGGTGGCGGAAAAAGATGCGGATGTATACCGCCAGAAGTTCGGCGCAAAGCAGGTAAGCATGTTGCCTGTATTCGTTCCATGGAATGAAGTACGCGTACAGGAAGGGATGGGAACTTATTGTCTGTATCACGGAAATCTTTCTGTTCCCGAAAACGAAAATGCTGCACTATGGTTGTTGAATGAAGTTTTCAATGACCTGTCGGTGCCCTTTGTGATTGCGGGAAAAAATCCTTCAGCCAGTTTGCTCGCCGAGGCGCATAAGCATCCTCATTGCTGTCTGGTTGGCAATCCTGCAGAAGATGAAATGCGTGATTTAATTGCAAAGGCACAGATCAATGTGCTGCCTTCATTTAATGAGACGGGGATCAAACTGAAACTGCTGAATGCACTTTTTAACGGCAGGCATTGTGTTGTGAACAATGCGGCTGTTGAGCAGACAGGTCTTTCTCCTGCCTGTCATACCGGTGAAGGCGCCACAGCGTTCAAGGAAATCATCGTTCAGCTCTATCACCATTTGTTTGGTGAAGACGAGACAAGACTCCGCGAACGGATCTTGTGCGAGACTTATAATAATAAGCTGAATGCGCAAAAGCTTATAGCATTGATATGGTAGCATTGTCTTCTACCCTGCCTCTCTCCGTTTTTATCATTCTCGCCGGAAATTTTTTTATCACGATATAATCATGCGTTGCCATGATGATAGCGGAGCCATAGTCTCTGCCGAGGCGGACCAGCAGTTGCATGATTTCGTCTGAGGTTTCGGGATCGAGGTTACCGGTCGGTTCGTCAGCCAGTATGAGTTTGGGTGAGTTGAGAAGTGCTCTCGCGATGTCTACGCGTTGTTGTTCGCCTCCGCTCATTTCGAAAGGCATTTTAAAACCTTTGCTTTTCAATCCAACTTTGTCGAGTACATCGGAAATTTTTTCGTCCATCAGTTTGTCGTCTTTCCAGCCGGTTGCGCGTAGAACAAACTTGAGATTTTCATTCACGTTTCGATCGGTCAGCAGCTGGAAGTCCTGAAAAACCACTCCGAGGTTGCGTCTCAGAAAAGGCACTTTTTTCCAGTCCATATGCCTGAGATTATATCCTGCTACAGTGCCTTCACCTTCCGTAAGCGGCAGGTCTCCGTAAAGCGTTTTCAAAAGACTTGATTTGCCGGTTCCTGTTTTTCCTACGAGATAAACAAATTCGCCTTTGTTCACGGTAATGTTTACAGATTCCAGGATCAGGTTACTGCCCTGGTATATGTTTACATTTGCTAAGTCTACTATCTTTTCTGCCATCTGCTGAATATTAATGGACTATAAAATTAGTCAAACGGTTAAAATCTGAGAAAATAATTAATGAGGAGGCCGATTGCAAGCGATATGCTGAAGCTGAGAAAGGTGCCTATCAAAACATATTCTGTATGTTTTCGTGCGGAGAAAGGTTTGTTTTCCTGGTTCAGCGGTGACTGATTGGGTTTATCAATCAGGCGCAGGATTGATTTTGCGGCGATGAGAAATCCGATCGATGCGAATTGCGACGTGAGAACGAAAGTGAGTATCAGTACACGTTCCAGCATGCCAATCCATTTACCGGCGTCTTTTAGACTATCCTGCATTTCGAGTTCCGTCCACCAGCGTCTTGTGACGTGCTGAATATAATATCCTACTGGTTGCAGCACGATCAGGTAACCTGTCACAATAAGCAGCAGGTGATAATTGATGCGTGTAGATTGCAGCAGGTCCAGCATTTTTGGAAACCCTTCTATCATGATCAGCCATAAAACGACGAGTGTGATGATATGCGCGAGCTGGTCGGCAACAAATAGCCGCGTATGGCTGGTGGTCTTTGCGGTCGCTGTCTGGTTTGTTTTATCGATGGTTTTCGAGATTGTTATTTTTATCCCGTCAGTAATGGTATGTATCAGGAATATCGCGGCGGCTACCCACCACCATTTCAGATCGCCGAGTGCCAGCCATGCAATGGCGGCTGTGAGCAGTCCATGCAGCCAGAGATAGGGTGATGCCCATCCGGATAGATTTTTACTGCTCACCCATTTGCCTGGTTGCAGAAAAAAATCGGTGAGCATATGTGCGGCGAGCAGTCTCAGCAGTATGCTTCCATCCTGCAGCGAAAAAAATGTGTTCATCAGGCGCTGAATTTTGATTCAAAATACTCGATTGCTTTTTCCAGGGCAAACCATTGTGCGGTTTTTTTGCGTTGATTTACCGCTGATAAACTGACCTGAAAATCCAATGCTATTTCTTCGTCCTTTTTTTTCTGCAGTTTACTCAGTGCAAATGCCGCCTGGTTTTGCGTCCATTTTTGTGTTACGGCATCTATGAGCAAGATCAGTGCCTCAATATCATTGTTGATTTTTTCGTCGTCTGTTTTGAACCCGATGCGTGGATAGTCTTCCTTCAATGTGTCGAGCGTTTCTCCCGACAACTGAAATGCGGGACCATCTGAATTGCTGAGCCTGGATTTTTTTATAAAATCCACCACTCCTACCCCTATTGCGAGCCGGATATCAAATTCTGCATTGAGGTATCCGCGCACCTGTTTTCCGTTCGACTGGTCGGCGCTGATCTTTTTCTGTACGCTGGGAGGAATATAAGCCATCACAAATGACTTTATCATCAGGGCTATCCGAAGGGATGCTGCGGGGCTGATTGCTTCGCATTGAATGCTGTCTCCGCGATATATTTCATACCCGGTAATCCACTGTTTTTTTATTGATTTGAGAAAGGCTTCGAGGTCTCTGTAAAGCTTCTCTCTGATCGCTGGTTTTATCTTTCTGGAAGAAACGATATCGCCGGTTATAATGGCATGTTTATTCATATTTCCCCTTTAGAGAAAACGAATATACAAAAAATTAAGGCTGCAGCCTTAAAAACGCAAAATTAAGGCTGGAGCCTTAAAAATGACAAATTAAGGCTGGAGCCTTAATAGAATACTATACGACAAACTTATACAGGAAAGCCGCTACCAGAGCGCCTGCCAGCGGACCAAATACCGGAATGGGCGCATATCCCCAATCACTGTCGCGCTTGCCGCGCATTGGAAGAATAGCATGCATAATACGCGGTCCGAGATCGCGGAAAGGATTGATCGCATATCCCGTCGGTCCGCCTAAAGAAAGACCGATACCGAGCACAAGAAGCGCTACAGGCAGCGCATCCAGCGTACCAAGCTTGAACGCCGCACCCGTTGCATCTGCAGGTGCCACGATGAAAAGAACCCCAAAAATCAGCACGAAAGTGCCAATGGCCTCAGTAAGAAAATTATTAAAAGGGCTGCGGATTGCAGGGGAAGTAGAAAATGCAGCCAGCTGCAGATTTGGATCCTGCGTAGCATCGAAATGCTGACGGTAAGCGATCCACACAAAAAACTGACCGGCCATAGCACCCAGCAATTGGCCCGCAAAATAAACAGGAACATCTGCCCATTGAGATTTTTCCAGCACAGCAAAGGCAATGGTGACAGCCGGATTGAGATGCGCGCCGCTATACGGTGCAGCAATAAAAACGCCGACGAAAACCGCAATGGCCCATCCAAAAGCAATTACGATAAGACCACTATTATGGCCCTTGGTCCTTTCCAACACTACATTCGATACAACGCCATTACCAAGAATGATCAATACAGCGGTCCCGATAAATTCAGCAAGAAAAGCATTCATATGGAAGATTTGAAGGTGGTGTATATAAAATGATTATTCTGCCGACCAGGCCTGTGCAGCCCTGACAGCACGTTTCCAGTTCCTGGTCAGTTCATTCCGCTGTTCATCCTGCATCACAGGTGAAAATATCCGATCTTTTTGCCAGTATTGCTGAAGCTCGTCGATACTTTTCCAGAAACCCACCGCAAGACCGGCAAGATAAGCAGCACCCAGCGCAGTAGTCTCGGTGATCTGCGGACGGACAACACCCGTGTTGAGAATATCGCTTTGAAACTGCATGAGTTGATTATTGACAGTTGCTCCGCCATCAACCCTCACTTCGAGAATAGGCAATCCTGCATCTGCTTCCATTGCCCGCAAAAGATCCATCGACTGAAAAGCAATACTTTCTATGGCTGCCCGCGCAATATGAGCGTCAGTTGAACCTCTCGTAATGCCCACAATCGTTCCCTGTGCTCGCTGATCCCAGTAAGGCGCACCCAATCCTGTAAAAGCAGGCACCATATATACACCACCATTGTCGTCTACCCCAGAGGCCAGTGCTTCCACATCAGAAGAACGTTGTATGATGTGCAAACCATCCCGCAGCCATTGCACCACTGCTCCACCAATAAACACACTTCCTTCCAGCGCATACTGCACCTCACCATTGATCTTCCATGCAATGGTAGTCAGCAGATTGTTGTTTGAATTTACAGGTTTTGCGCCTGTATTCATCAGCATAAAACAACCGGTACCGTAGGTGTTCTTTACCATGCCTGGAGCCGTACACATCTGCCCGAACAAGGCGGATTGCTGATCGCCGGCAATGCCCGCCACGGGTATACTCGCCGATGTCAGCAGATTCTGGGTATGTCCAAACACCTCACTGCTGGATCTTACCTCAGGCAGCATATTATCCGGAATACCAAAAAGCGATAACAATTCCTGATCCCATTGCAGACTGTGAATATTATACAACATCGTACGTGATGCATTTGATACATCGGTAGCATGCACGGCACCATTGGTTAGTTTCCAGAGCAGCCAGCTGTCAATCGTTCCAAAACACAATTCGCCCTTCTGAGCCTTATCGCGTGCACCCTCTACATTCTCGAGTATCCAGCGCACCTTTGTGCCTGAAAAATAAGCATCTGTCACCAACCCGGTTTTCTCACGGATCTTCGCCGAACTACCATCCTTTTTAAGTTGATCGCAATAATCAGCGGTCCGCCGGTCCTGCCAAACAATGGCGTTGTAAACCGGCTGATGCGTATCACGATCCCAAACCACCGTGGTCTCACGCTGATTGGTGATGCCAATCGCTGCAATGTCTTTTACTGTTAGTCCCGCTTTCGCAATCACCTCTGCAGCCACACCAAGCTGTGTACTCCATATCTCATTGGGGTCATGCTCCACCCAGCCCGGCTTTGGAAAAAACTGTGTAAACTCTTTCTGAGCTGTAGCAACCATGGCACCCTTGCGGTCAAAAATAATGGCTCGTGAACTGGTAGTTCCCTGGTCGAGGGATAGCATGTATTCAGGCATTGCAATCGGCAATTTTTATGAAGAAAGAAAAAATGAAAATAACGACTTTACAGCTGGCTGAAAAAATTTGGATAATCAGTGATGATACCGTCCACACCCAATGCCTTCATCTTTCTCATATCTTCAACGGTGTTTACGGTCCATGGAATGATCTTTATACCCCGCTTATGACAAGCATCTACAAGCGCCTCGTTGACAACAGAAAAATGGGGACTATACATCTCGGGCTGATATCCCAACTCTGTGAGTTGCTGTTCAAAACTTCTTTTATCTGAACCCGAGATAAGAATAGCAGTCAGTATGGCCGGATACTTCTTATGCAAATATTGCAGTGGACGAAAATCAAATGACTGCAGATAACAACCCCTGGACAGATTTTTCGCGTTGACCACTTCCATGACACGGTCTACATACTCTGGCATATCAGGATGCCGGGTGCCATCATTGGCTGCATGGACTTTCAATTCAATATTGAACAAAACTTTTCTTTTTTTCGCAGAAGCATAAATCAGCGTAGAGTCTATAAGCTCACCCAGCAGCGGTTTATAAGCCGCCACCTTCTGCTGTTGAGGAAAATCAGGATGAGGCTTGAGACCTACATCGTATTTCTTTACGCTGTCATAATTCATCTGATAGATCAAAAGCTTTTGGGCTTCCTTTGCTGTCAGCGTTTTTCCCTCCGGCGTTGTGGTGATATCGTGATGAAAATAAAAATCATGAGAAATAACAACCTGTTTGTCTTTTGAAAAGACCACATCCACCTCTACAGTATTCACCCCAAAATCTATTGCGCGGTACATGGAGGAAATGGTATTCTCGGGCATCACACCGCGTGTGCCCCGATGACCTTCTGCATTAAACGCAGGCAGAATTTCTGTGCGAACCGATTTTTTGGACGCACTGCAAGCACCAATCAAGATGGGTGCCGCAAGTGCGAAAATCATTTTTATTCCATGCATTTCTAAACTGTATGTATAACCGAAAATTGTTTCCCGAATCTGTCGGTGGCGACCACTTTTATTTCTTTCACGCCTGCAGGCAAAGGCGCTCTGAACATATGATCCGTTTTGCGTGGCTCGGCAAAACCCCTTGGTTTTGGAAGTTCCGGTCCCAATAACGTAGCATAAGCCTCCGGGTCAAAACCATTGAACTGGTATAAAGGGCCCTTGCTCACATTGTCAAGAAAATATTCAGTCTTCCAGGCTGCGTCATGATTCCAGATATTGACGAGAAACTGACTCTCACTGCCTGCATCGGCTTTGATAAAAACTTTCATCTGATGCGTTTCAGGCGCGCCGGTAGATTTATAATACCATTCCAGCTCCGTACCTTTTACTTTGTAAACCCCATAACCGGATGGTGTGCCATCCCCGCAAATCGGACCCGTCCACCAGGCACCGCAAACAGTGCCATGATTGTGCTCGTAAATATTCCCTTTCAGCGAATTCACATGATAGTGCGTATGCCCCGACATGATATGCACTTTTCGTTGTCCGAGGACGGCATAAAGCACATCGCGGTTCTTGACACCCGAATGGACCGGAATATGGAGACATAAGATGATCAGCATGTCAGCCGCAACAAACGAAAGATCTCTTTTTAGCCACTCGAGCTGGTCCTCCGAAACATAGCCATCATAATCTCTGTCCTTTCCAATATATCGCACATCATCTAAAACAACATAATGTGCACTGCCCCGGTTAAATGAATACCATGTTGGACCATAGGTCGCCTGAAAGGTATCATCTGAATTTTCATCACCGCCCTTATTATAATCCATGTCGTGATTGCCCAGGCATTGAAAAAATGGAATACCCATCAATCCAACCGCCTTGTCATAGTCCGGATACAGATGGTGTTCGTCCCAAACGATATCACCGACAGTAATGCCGTGAATGAGGGCATCCTTTCCGGCAGCATCTACCAATGCCCTTACATCGGGGACGGACTGATTCATCATTTTCTCCACATCCTTCGCATGCTTCACCTGTGGATCTGCCCAGATGATAAAACTGTGTTCGTCATCTTTCGACTTCAATTTCTTCAAATCAAAATCAAGTGAGCTGTTTTCCGTTACGCCCGCCAGCTGATGATAGTGGCGGCTGATATTTGATTTTTCGGGAAAAGCATATCCCGACGGCGTAGAAACAAAGATGGTATTTGCTGCAGGATGCAGATCCAGTTTATACTTTCCGGTCTGATCGGTGGCGACTACAGTATAACCATCACTCACAATCACCGATTTGAGACCTTTGCCTGCAGCGGTAACACGACCACCCACCGTTGTGAGTCCGTGGCTGTTTTTTCTAAAACCCGCCGCACTTACCGGCAAAGCTTTCAGAGCGGCAAAACCACCCATCAGCCACGCAAGTCTTTGCAGGAATATTCTTCTTTGCATTTTTTACTTTTTGTATATGGCAAAGTCATCAAGACCCAGCCTTCCATTGTTTATCGTTGACGAGGAAGTGCCTAGTCCGAGTTTATTGATCCTGAACCTGACAGGTACAGCAATATTGACCATAAATGTTGCCTGCTTGGATCCGCGCTCTGGCATATCAGAAATATTAGGCGTCACTACAATCCAGGTTGTTCCTCCGTTGATAGAATACTCCAGACGGAATGTGCTAACCGGATCAGTAAAATATTTGCCGTAAAACACAGTCACTTTTGATGCACCCAAAGGCACATCAAAATTCATCTGAAGCATCGCGCTCGTGGCAAGATTCTGTTGCATGCGGATACCCTGTTTGCCGGGCTGATTGAATTTGTCGCGGATAATGGTATTGCCAAGGATAGCCTGCAACAATCTCCAGCTGCCGGTTGACAGTTGAATGTCGTTGTTGGTTGCGGTGATATTATAACTGGCTTTCTGAGAGAAATCAGGCGTTTCAAACATTTCCGGAAATGGAAAATGATCCTTTTTCATCTGTCGTCGTTCCTACGCTCGTACCTTTTACCTGAACGGTCGCATTGGCAATGACTGCATTGTCTTCAGAGCCGCGAACCACGCCGGTAATTTTCTGTGACTGGGCATTGGTCTGAAATGAAATAAGAGTCAGCATGAGGAACAGCAGCGGGACTAAGCGACCGTGTCTGTTCGGCACTTTACTCATAAGCAATAAATTGTTGAGGTTGATAAAATTTTTGCAGGCAGCGCTGCAAAGAAAAATTAAATTCATACTGCCAAACATTAAAAACAGGTTATGGAATTGTGATCATATACTGCTCACAGAGTTCCGAGAATATTTTCAGTTGTTCTTTCTTCCATTGTTCGTCGCGACCGAGTTCCGCAGCCATGATGTCAGCCACCGCCGGCGCTATGCGCATCGTTTCTTTTGCGTCCAGCAGTAATGCGCGTGTTCTTCTTGCAAGCACATCTTCGATTGTTCGCGCCATTTCATTTCTGATGGCCCAGATGACTTGCTGTTTGTGAATATGCAGTTCGTCACTCAGCCATTCATTTGCGCTGCCATTCATTGCCTGTCGCAGTTTTGCGGCATCTGTTCCGTAAAAATAAAATGGATCATTCCAGTCCACACCCTGCTGGTGTCCGTGAATTTTCAGATCCGCCGTGACGGTTTTTTTGTGCTTCCATTGTTTCTCCAGTTCAATTCTGTCAACCATATCCTCGCCCATTTTTCGGTAGGTCGTCCACTTTCCTCCGAGGATGGTAAACAATTTTGAGTCAGATACAATGATCTTATGGCTCCTGGATATTTCTTTTGTTTTTTGTTGCCCGTCTTTTGGCGCTGCCAGCGGTCTCTGCCCGGCGAATACGCTGAGCACGTCTTTGCGCTGCGGTTTTCTGTTGAGATACGCGGAGGCAGTTTCAAGAATGAAAGCGATTTCTTTTTCTAGTGCCTGCGGCTCGAGTGAGGCATGATCAACCGGCGTGTCTGTCGTGCCTACTACCACTTTGTCGTGCCATGGCACTGCAAAGAGTACGCGGCCATCACTTGTTTTCGGGATCATGAGTGCACTTTCAGATGGATAAAAAGATTTATCGAGCACGATGTGAACACCCTGGCTGACGCAGATACTGGGCGCGCTTCCGGGTTTGTCCATCTGAAGTATGTCATCTACAAAAACTCCGGTGGCGTTGACGACTGATTTTGCATGGATCTGAAATTCCTTCCCGGTTTCACCGTCTTTTACCTTGACGCCATTGACCAATCCTTCGGTGTTTTTAAGCAATCCCGACACCTTCATATAGTTAATGGCTTCACCACCCTGTTCCCTGATACTCTGCACCAGGTTGATGGCAAGTCTTGAATCGTCGAACTGGCCGTCGTGATAAAGCACTCCGCCTTTTAAACCGGTGGACCTGATACCCGGCATTTTTTTAATGGTGTCGCTTTTGGAAATAAAGATGGAGGGGCCCAGACGCAGTTTGCCTGCTATGCGATCGTAAAGTTTGAGCCCGATGGTATAAATGAGTCGGTCCCACAGACTGTAAACCGGCACTATAAAGGTCAGGTCTCTCACCAGGTGAGGTGCGTTCCTATGCAAGATGCCTCTTTCGATACTGGCTTCTCTTACCATTCGGATGTCTCCCTGTGCCAGGTATCTTACCCCACCATGTACGAGTTTTGTGCTGCGGCTGCTGGTGCCTTTGGCGAAATCTGCGCCTTCAACGAGCAGGGCTTTGTATCCTCTGGAACTGGCTTCCAGGGCTATCCCCAGGCCCGTGGCACCGCCGCCGATGACCACGAGATCCCATAACGCATCGGGAACGGTTATGGTCGAAATATATTGTTCCCTGGGAAGTGTGGCAGCAGTTATCGGCATTCAGTTAGTTTCAAATGGTTTCGTTTAAATAAAAACGAAAGGTAAAAAATAACTTTCCGAAAGTAAATTTTCTTTTTATTCTGCCAAAAAAATATATTTGTTGGTGGATAACCGGTGTATATTAGACTGCCACCTTTATAAACCTTCTATGAGCGCATTAAAGACAAATTTTCAAAAACCCGCTGGAATACCGGGTCTTGCAGAGCGTCATCACTATATTTTATCCAGGTTAAAAACCGAGGGGCACGTCAATGTCCACGATCTGTGTAAGGATCTGAATGTATCTTCTGTTACAATTCGCAAGGATTTGAAACTCCTTGAAGACAAAAACCTATTGTTCAGAACCCATGGAGGGGGCACTTCAAGCAATCCCTATACGGCCGACCGGCCGGTAAATGAAAAGGAATCCATCCGCTCGGAAGAAAAAGCGGCCATTGGCTACGCAGCCGCTGCACTGATTGAGCCCAATGATTGTATCATCATCGCATCAGGCACCACAGTGCTTTCACTGGCCAGGAATATCAATCCGCAGGGAAATCTCACGGTCATTACCGCAGCGCTTGGTGTGGCCAACGAACTCAACCGTCACCCCCAGGCAGAAGTGCTGATGCTTGGCGGTATTCTCAGAAAGAGCTCCTCCTCTTCCACCGGCATTTACGCAGAAAAAATTCTCGACGATATCTCCTGTTCGAAACTGTTTCTGGGAGTCGACGGCATTGACCTTGAGTTTGGCTTCACCACCACAAACGTAATGGAAGCCCAGCTCAACAGAAAAATGATCGCCACTGCACAAAAAACAATTGTGCTGGCAGACTCCACCAAATTTGGGAAAAGGGGATTCGGAAAGATTTGTCCACTCGAAGAAATAGACCAGGTAATCACCGATAAGGGCATATCTGAGCACATGCTTCAAACCCTGAAGGAAGCAGGGGTTGAAGTCATGGTCGTATAATTATTTCAAATGTGACCTGAGCATCCAGGCCATCTTTTCATGCTCTTCCATCAGCCCGGTTAAAAAATCACTTGTTCCGGCATCATGCCATTCATCCGCGATTTTGTCTATATGCTCACGCATATGAATGATTGTGCTTTCATGATCTTCAAGGAGTTCCTTTATAAAACCTGCAGAATCATTTTTACTACGGGTAGCTTCTGTTAAGCTCGTCAGTTTGAGAAATGCTGCCAGGGTAGCCGGTGCATAATGTCCAAGCGATCGAATCCGTTCAGCAATTTCATCCATGGTCTCATCCAGCTGCTCATATTGCGATTCAAAGAAAAGATGCATTGCATGGAAATCAGGACCTTCAACGTTCCAATGCGCATTCCTGGTTTTCGTATAGAGGACGAAAACGTCGGACAGCAGTTTGCCAAGCACTTCAGATACTGCAGCGAGATCGGCGGGTTTGATACCAATAGAGGGTTTCATTGTTCAGAGTTTTACTGAAGTTAAAGAAGTTTAGGCACTGCAGCTATCGCAGGCCTCGCGGTTGTCGATCGAGCAAGCAATCTGCTCAGCCTTTGACTTGCTGTCCGCCGCATCTTTCACCATACTGCTGTCCACAGTGAATTTCACTGCATCAGAAGCCGCCTTGGTACGGAGATAATACATACCCGTCTTAAGACCTTTTTTCCAGGTGTAAAAATGCATGGAACTCAGTTTCGCAAAATTTGGCTGCTCTACAAAAAGGTTGAGCGATTGCGACTGGCAAATAAACGCACCGCGATCAGCCGCCATGTCAATCACATTTCTCTGCTTTATTTCCCAAACCGTTTTATAAATCTCTTTGAGATTGGCAGGTATCTCTTCTATCTGCTGTACCGAGCCGTTCGCTGCAATGATGCG
>JACMLD010000243.1 GCA_014379785.1 Chitinophagaceae bacterium | reverse complement strand
CCTTTCTCATCGTAAGGAGCTGCAGCCATCATCTTTCTTTCTTCTGCTGATGCTTCCACCACGTCATCGTAAAATCCGGGAATGGTGATTCGGTTGTTTTCATCATGACAGGATGCAATCATTTTTGCGAGCGCCGTCACCGGATTCGCCACTGCGCCACCATACACGCCGCTGTGCAAATCACGGTTTGGTCCGGTCACCTCCACCTGTATATAAGCCAGTCCGCGTACACCGATGTCTATAGAGGGATTTTCCAAACTTATCATAGCTGTATCGCTGATCAGTATCACATCGCATTTCAGCAGGTCCCTGTTGTCTGCCACAAATTTTCCAAGGTTTGGTGAACCAACTTCTTCTTCGCCCTCGATCAGGAACTTGATATTTGTTGAAAGAGAATTTGTGCTGTTCATTATCTCCAGGGCTTTTATGTGCATGTAAAACTGACCCTTGTCGTCGGCGCTGCCGCGTGCATATATTTTTCCGTCTTTGATTACCGGTTCAAAAGGCCCGCTGAGCCAGAGTTCAAGCGGATCGGCCGGCTGAACGTCATAATGTCCGTAAACAAGTACCGTCGGCTTTGAAGGATCCACGATCTTTTCTCCGTAAACCACTGGATATCCCTCGGTTTTCATGATCTCCACTTTCCCGGCACCTGCTTCCAGGAGGCGCGTACTGACCGCTTCCGCGCAACGCTGCATATCTGCGGCATGCTCAGTCTTGGCACTGATGCTCGGAATTCTCAGCAATTCCAGCATTTCATCGAGAAAACGGTCCTTGTTTTTATCCTGGTAATCTTTCCAAGCGGTCATAATAAAAGTGTTTGGTCTGCAAAGATGCATGAATTCTGCTAATTGTCCGCTGCCTGCGGTTTCGCGGCGCGGTCCTTGAAAAGACCGACCATGATTACCCCGGCCAGTATCACTATCAGCGCAATAATCTGTTGCCTGGTGATGATTTCATCCGCAATCAGCCACCCGAGAAAGACAGCTACCACCGGGTTTACATAAGCGTATGTGCCTACCAGTGAGGGAGGCCTGACACTGAGCAGCCATACATATGACATATAGCCAATAAGGGAACCGAATGTGATGAGGTAAATAACAGCAAAAACTGATTCGCGGGTAAGCTGATCAAAGGAGAACCTGTGGTGCTCGCCAATTACAAATCCTACCACCAGCGACAAAAAACCTGCGGTTATCATCTGGATGCTGGCCTTCATGGCAGTGGAGCTATCGGCAGGACTGTATTTAGAATACAAAGAGCCGATCGCCCAGCAAATCGTACCAAACATCAGAACGAGAAATCCCGCCAGGCGATTTTTATCGTGTATAATATCAAAGCTGTTTTTGCCACCAAAAAGCATCATTACCCCGGCAAAGCCGATCAGCAGACCGAGGATCACGATCTTGTTGCTAAAATAGTTCGACCACTGTCGCTTATCCATGATCACAAACCATAAAGGCAGGGTAGCAACAACAATGGCTGCAATGCCACTGGGCAGATACTGCTCTGCCCAGACCAGTGAACCGGTGCCCATAAAAACCATCAGAAACCCACTCAGTGCAATCTTGCCGGTGGCCTTGCCGGACGGCGTTTTCTCTCCATGGAATCTCGCCCATGCATACAGCAGTATGCCGGCGATAAAAAATCTCGCCCCGGCCATCAAAAATGGTGGAATGTCTTTGAGGGCAATCGCGATTGCCAGGTAGGTGGAGCCCCAGATAATATAAAGTGCGGCAAAGGCTGCCAGGACAAGCAATTTTGAAGGTTGTTTCAGATTTTCCATTTCGAATGGTTATCCCAGTGTTTTCATTTTGTCAACCAGCTTTTCAAATACCGGTGCGTACATTTCATGAATGGCCTCCATGTCGAGCTGCGTAAGGTGTCGGGAGGTCTTCGCATTTTCTGCCGCCTGATTCGCCGTGCGGATACCGGGAATGACGGTAGATATTTCGGGATGACTGAAAATGAATGCCAGTGCGAGGTCTGTTTTACTCATGCCATATTTTTCAGCGATGCTCCATACTGGTTTCAGCATATTCTCAGATTCCCGTATGATGCTCTCCGTTAGTCTGAACTTGCGATGATCGTCTTCGCTGAATTTTGTTTCGGTAGAAAATTTGCCGGTGAGTAGTCCGAACTGCAGCGGCATTCTGGCTATGATGCCATATTCTTTCTCTTTCATCCGCTTCAGCAATGGCAATGATTTCTGATTGATGATGTTGAGCACCAGTTGAAACCCGTCCCCGAGCCCGCGTTGCATCAGCCATTCGGCTTCGGGCGCGGGATTGAAGGTAAAAAGTGAAATGCCCCAATAGCGGATCTTGCCACTGTCGCGCAATCGCTCCATCGCATCCACGCATTCCCCCTTTTCAAGGTCCGCGACCGATGCTACGTG
>JACMLD010000242.1 GCA_014379785.1 Chitinophagaceae bacterium | reverse complement strand
GTGCCCACAGGCGTAGAAGTCGCGCTGAGCATGCAACACGGCGGCCCATATCCGGCCAGTACAGATTCCAGATTTACATCGGTCGGAGCGGACGGTATAAAAAGATTTGCGAGACCCCTTTCATTTCAAAGCTGGCCCGATGAATTGTTGCCCGACGAATTGAAAGAAGGAAATCCATTGGGCATTGCGCGCACGGTAGACGGCGAACTGCACACGGCAAAAAAATAGGCAGAATCAGCTCTTTGAGTTTTTACTGAGGATCCCCGAAACAACAACGGAGACAACAAAATACACAGCAAGCATCAGCGGTGCGGGAGAATAATAAGTTGAAATGGCAAACCAATCGCCGGTGTAGTATATAATGGCGAGTCCAAAAATAGCACGCATCAGCTCCCATACAAACGCAAACCGATGCCGATCCATCAGATCGGTAAAAGCATAAACGGAAACGAAAATAAACGCGCCGTAAAGAAAAATGCCCGGGCTGCCGATGAGTGCAATATTGGCGAACAGATAGCTGACGAAAAGCAATACCATCAACAGTTGTATCCAGGCCCAGACTGATTCGGCAAAGCCTGATTTTGTATCATACTTTTCGAAATTATAAACATCGCCGATTTTGTTTCCTGGGAATTTCTGTGTCATATCAGCCGGACGCCAACCGGTAGGCATCATCCAAATCCTGAATTTATCTTTCCAGCGTTCTGTATGCCATGCATCCTTACCCAAAAGATAAAGATGCTGGAAATTGATCTTGATTGGATTCCATGTACGCACCGGAACCGTGATGCCATAGACGGGAGGCTTGTCAGGCATTTCTTCCTGAAAAGTCCCGAAAAGTTTATCCCATATGATCAGGATCTGTGAAAAGTTTTTATCTATATACTCAGGATTGATAGCATGATGCACCCTGTGATGAGAAGGAGTGACAAGAATTTTTTCCAGAAAACCCATCTTCCTGATATGCTGTGTATGGTACCAGAACTGGGCAAACAAATGAAGCGGTGCAACCACTGCGATGACTTCCTCGGGTACGCCAAGTATGGCAGCCGGCAACAAAAATATCGCGAAGATCTTAACAATACCCAAAACACTCTGGCGCAGGGCACAGGCAAGATTGAATTCTTCGCTGCTGTGATGAATGATATGCGCGTTCCAGAAAAAATTATTTCTATGCTGAATACGATGCATCCAGTATCCTGCAAAATCAAGTGCGATGAAAGCGATGAGATATAAAAGAAAAGTAGATTCAAGTGTAAGCAACGCGAGATGATCGAGCAGCCATGGATAAGAGATGAGTATAAAACTCAGTCCGAGCACATCCTTTGTTACATTTGTAACGCCGGAACTCATACTTGAAATCATATCCATATTTCTAACAGTATCCTTTCCTTTCCGCCAGCCATAAAATTTTTCAAAAAGGACCAGCAGCAGAAATATGGGCATGGCAATCAACAAAATTTTACCATAAGTTTCCATATCGCAATCGTCAGTTAAAACAAATGTATCAAAAGTCAATCAAAACGGGAATAGTTCATGAATAACGCGGCTCTCAACGAAAATTTCAGCTTTAGCGACCGCCTCACCGGAAGCCGGTTTTACTGCATTGATGCCCATACCTGCGGTAACCCAGTGCGGCTGGTCGCGAAGGGCGGCCCACCCCTGGAAGGCAAAAACATGAGCGAAAAGAGACAGCATTTTCTGAAAGAATTTGACTGGATAAGAAAAGGGCTCATGTTCGAACCCCGCGGCCACGATATGATGAGCGGGAGCATTCTTTACCCCGCCCATGATCCGGAAAATGATATCGCCGTTCTGTTTATAGAAACCAGCGGTTGCCTCCCGATGTGCGGACATGGCACCATCGGCACCATTACCATAGCCATCGAAGAAGGCCTGATAAAACCTAAGGTGCCGGGAATAGTACGGATGGAAGCACCGGCCGGCCTGGTGCAAATCGAATACCGGCAGGAAGGAAATAAAGTGAAATCAGTAAAACTTACAAATGTTCCTTCCTACCTGCATTCTGAATCACTGATGACATTTACTTCTGCACTGGGGACCTTGAAAGTGGACGTGGCCTATGGTGGAAATTTTTATGCGATTGTGGACCCGCAGGAAAATTTTAAAGGGATTGAAAATTATACCGCCGATCAGCTCATCAGTCAGGCCAGAGAGCTCCGGGATAACATCAATCAGTCGTACCAGTTTGTGCACCCGGATAATCCGACCATCAACGGATGTTCGCATATTCTGTGGACAGGCGCTGTCCTTGATCCCTCATCGACCGCTCGCAACGCTGTATTCTACGGCGACAAAGCCATCGATCGCAGTCCATGCGGCACCGGCACCTCCGCACGCATGGCGCAATGGTATGCAAAAGGACTATTAAAAAAAGGAGACAGGTTTGTACACGAAAGCATCATCGGCAGTAAATTCACCGGAACCATAGAAGAGGAAACCTTTGTTGGTGGAAAATCCGCCATGCGCCCCGGAATCGAAGGCTGGGCGAGAATTTACGGAAACAATATTATTTCTATCGATCCATCTGACGACCCCTATGCACACGGTTTCCAGGTGATCTGAAAAACGAAAATCGGAATATGAAATATACTCTTGCAGTCTTGTTTTTCCTGGCCGGCGCTACTCACAGTAACGCACAAACGAAAATAGCTTTGATGGAGCCCGTCAGCTTTTCAAAGGTAAAAATCACAGACGCGTTCTGGAAGCCAAAAATAGACAAGGTTGCAACGGCTACACTTGCTGCCTGCATCTATCAGACAGAAACCGCCACCGCCCGCATACGCAACTTTGAAAAAGTAGCCCGGGGCAAAGGCGAAGCGCACGAAGGTATCTTCTACGACGACAGCGATGTGTTCAAGGCGCTGGAAGCCATGTCATACGCATTAAAAACAAGACCCGACACGGCCCTGGAAAACAAGTGCGATGAATGGATCGATAAGATCGCAGCAGCGCAACTGCCTGATGGGTACCTCAACACCTGGTACACGCTGAAAGGCCTCGACCAGCGATGGACCGACATGAGCATGCACGAAGACTACAACGGTGGTCATATGATAGAAGCAGGAGTAGCTTATTTCGAAGCCACGGGAAAAAGAAAGTTGCTCGACGTCTGCATTCGCTGGGCGGACCACTTTGACAACCGTTTCGGTCCAGGTAAACTGCACTGGGTAACAGGTCACCAGGAACTCGAACTGGCGCTCGTAAAACTTTTCAAAACCACCAAAAGTGAAAAGTACCTGAAGCTCGCACACTGGCTGCTCGAAGAGCGCGGTCACGGGCTTGCAAAAGGATATACCTGGACCGACTGGAAAGACACCGCCTATGCGCAGGACGTGGTTCCCGTGCGGGATCAGAAAGAAATAACGGGCCATGCGGTTCGTGCCATGTACATGTATACCGGGGCGGCCGATGTAGCCGCGTTGACCGGCGACCAGGGATATATGAAAGCCATGAAAACCGTCTGGGAAGATGTCGTTCACCGAAATATGTATATCACCGGTGGAATCGGTTCAGCTGGCAGCAACGAAGGTTTCTCGGTCGATTACGATCTTCCGAACGAACAAGCCTATTGCGAAACCTGCGCATCTGTGGGAATGGTATTCTGGAACCAGCGAATGAACGCACTCACGGGCGAAAGCAAGTATATCGATATTCTCGAAAGGAGTTTGTACAATGGGGCACTTGACGGACTGAGCCTGAGCGGCGACAGATTCTTTTACGGCAACCCGCTCGCATCCAGAGGCCAGCATTTTCGCCGCGAATGGTTTGGAACTGCTTGTTGTCCCGCGAATATCGCAAGACTGGTAGCCTCCCTGGGCGATTATATATATGCTTCTTCAGAAAACGATATCTGGGTAAACCTTTTTGCAGGCAGCGAGACAGCCATCCCGCTTGCCAAAGGTGTCGTTAATCTTAAAATGGAAACTGGTTACCCCTGGACAGGCAAATCGACCCTGCTTATCGACCCGGCAAAAAAGAATTCAAATTTCACCATTCACATCAGAATCCCCGGCTGGTCCGAAGGGACGATTGTACCGGGACAACTCTACACATCCAATGCGCTGGACACATCAAAATTTATCCTAAAACTAAACGGAAAACCGATCGCCTGGAAAAATGAAAACGGCTACGCTGTTGCAACAAGCGCATGGAAGAAAGGGGACAAGCTGGAATGGGAAATTCCGATGGATGTAAAGTTCGTTCAATCAAAAACAGAAGTAAAACAGAATACCAACCGCCTCGCCCTGCAACGCGGTCCTATTGTATATTGCGTTGAAGGAACCGACAATAATGGCAAAGCATGGAATATTATCCTGCCTGAAAATACAAAGATCACAACCTCGGCTTTTACCGTAGAAAAAGAACCCGTCATATCCCTTCAAATGAAACTGCCGGTTGTACTGGTCAACGAAAAAGGCAACAAAATTTCAACAGAAGAATCGGTCATAAGAGCCATACCATATTATACGTGGGCAAACAGGGGAAAGAATGAAATGCAGGTATGGCTGCCAACAAAGATCACGGACGTAAAACTTAATTATATATTTTAACGAAAATGAAGAATGCAATTGTTGTCGGTGGCGGCATCATCGGACTCAGCTCAGCCTATTATCTGAAAAAAAGCGGTTGGAACGTTGCCGTGATAGACCAGGGAGATTTTTCAAACAACTGTTCTTACGGCAATGCGGGATATGTCTGTCCGAGTCACTTTATACCCCTTGCATCTCCCGGCATCATCAGCCAGGGACTCAGATGGATGCTCAATCCGAAGAGCCCTTTTTATATTCAGCCAAGACTTAGCTGGCCATTGATCGACTGGGGAATCAAATTTGCAAAAAGCGCCACGGCGCGTCACCTCGAAGAATCTGCAGTGCCCCTCCGCGATGCAGCGATCATCAGCCAGCGTTGCTACGAAGAGTGGAACAGCTCCCCGGATTTTGATTTCGCTTATGAGAAAAAAGGACTGTTTGAATATTTTCTGACAAAAGAAAAAGCGGCACACGGACATGAACTGGTGGAGAAAGCGGTTTCGCTGGGTTTGGATACTGTATTCATGCATGCCGATGATGTGCGTGCCCTTGAGCCACAGACAAGGATAAACCTGGAAGGTGCAGTTTTGTTCAGAGGGGATGCACACCTATATCCCAATAAACTAATGAAGTCATTACTTGATCACCTAAAGCAGCAGGACTTCAAGTCGCTGCATAAGCGCGTCACTTGGACGCAGATGAATACATTCAACGGTTCGGCTTATTCCTATCCTCAGCGCGATGACACAAAAAATCCCTATAGGAAGCATGTGTATGATGGAAAAATCGAGCCTTTGGACTGCGAGTCTCTCGTAAAGAGCGCGCCTTCATCGCAAGAATAATTAGCGCATAAAGAAGATCAGATCTAGTTGGGGCGGAGGG
>JACMLD010000241.1 GCA_014379785.1 Chitinophagaceae bacterium | reverse complement strand
CCGTCAAGAATGGCTACTCCTATTTTTGCCGATTCACCTTTAAAAGTATAACCGTATTTTACTGCTTCTAAAAATGTCTGCTTATCAGCCATAGCTTTGATTTGTTGTGGAAAGATAAGGCAATAAGGGTGGCATAGGAATTGACTCAATTGTTTTATTAACAAAATATTACCCCGGAATTGGGGGTAACCGCAAATGAATTAATTTTATTTGTATTAAATTATTTTACCATGGAAGGACCAAAAGCAAAGTTACTCTTGTGCGAAGACGACCAGAATCTCGGAAGTGTATTGAAGAACTATCTTGAGTTGAACGATTATGATGTTACACTGGAAAGAGATGGCAGGCTCGGACTCGCAGCTTTTCAAAGAGAAAAATATGATCTCTGCCTCCTGGATGTGATGATGCCTCATATGGATGGATTTACGCTTGCAGAAGAAATTCGCGATGTGGATCCTGATATTCCCCTGTTTTTTCTGAGCGCCAAAACCATGAAGGAAGATATCATTCAGGGATATAAGCTCGGAGCAGATGATTATATCACAAAGCCGTTTGACAGTGAAGTTTTGCTGCTGAAAATAAAAGCCATTCTGAAAAGAAATGAAGAGCTGACCCGTGAGCAGGAAAACAAGGAATATCAGCTTGGTTCATATCATTTCAATCCGAAACTGCGCGAGTTGAGTCACGATGGAAAGATGCAGACTTTGTCGCCAAAAGAAAACGAGCTCCTTAAGATGCTTTCTGAGCATTTGAATGACCTGCTTCCACGTGAGCAGGCGCTGAAAAAAATCTGGGGCAGCGATACTTATTTCAACGGCAGAAGCATGGATGTTTATATTGCCAAATTGCGCAAGTATCTCAAAGATGATAACACGATTGAGATTGTGAACATTCACGGAAATGGCTTCAGACTTGTTGCTCCGCTCGAAAAATAAGACTAAAGCGATTCAAACAAAGAAATTCCAGTGCCACCGAAAGGTGGCTTTTTTTTGAGGTGCTCGTAAGCCAGATGCGTTACTTCGCGACCTCTGGGTGTGCGCTTGATAAATCCTTCCTGGATCAGGAATGGCTCATACACCTCCTCGAGGGTGCCTGGCTCCTCACCTACTGCCGTGGCAATGGTTGACAGTCCGACCGGCCCGCCTTTGAATTTTTCTATGATGGTGGAGAGTATGCGGTTGTCCATCTCATCAAGGCCGTGTTCATCCACGTTGAGCGCCTTCAATGCATGCTGGGTAATGCCGAGGTCGATTTTGCCATCGTTCAGCACCTGGGCAAAATCACGCACTCTTCTCAGCAGGCCGTTTGCTATTCTTGGGGTACCGCGGCTGCGGCGGGAAATTTCGCCGGCGGCATCGTTGCTGATTTCTGTTTGCAGAATGGACGCCGAGCGCAACACGATGCCGTGTAAAGTTTGCGCGGTATAATATTCGAGTCTGGATTTTATGGCAAAGCGCGAGAGCAGCGGGGCAGAGAGCAATCCGCTCCTGGTGGTGGCGCCAACCAGGGTGAATGGGTTGAGGTTTAGCTGAATGCTTCTGGCATTCGGACCGCTGTCAATCATGATGTCTATCCGGTAGTCTTCCATGGCCGCATAGAGGTATTCTTCCACCACCGTGCTGAGCCTGTGAATCTCGTCGATAAACAACACGTCATTGGCTTCCAGGTTTGTGAGGAGTCCGGCGAGATCGCCCGGCTTTTCTATCACGGGACCGGAAGTTTCCTTGATATTGACGCCAAGTTCATTGGCAACGATCCTGGACAAAGTTGTTTTGCCGAGACCCGGAGGTCCGTGAAAAAGAACGTGGTCGAGCGCTTCGCCACGGATTTTTGCAGCCTTTATAAATACTACCAGGTTCTCGATCAGTTGCGACTGACCGGCGAAATCTGCTATTGCTGCCGGTCTGATATTGTTCTCAAATTCTTTATCGCCCGCACCGGGAAGTTCGCTGTCTGGACGTAAATGCGGATTTGCCATTCTGTAAAATTATCCAATTCGTTTTATCTTGTTGAATAATCTGTCAGCATATGGTTTCAAAGCAAGAAATGACGGCTTCCTTGAGTCAGACCGCTCCCCCGGCTGGTGCCAATGTTTACCTGCAGGCTTTGTGGTTTGATGCAAAGGGAAACTGGGAAGAGGCTCATACGCTTATACAGGACATCGAAAACAAACATGCTGCCTGGATACATGCTTATCTGCATAGAAAAGAAGGCGATCAGTTCAATGCAAAATACTGGTACAACCGTGCGTCAAAGCCATTTCCTTCTGATAGTTTAGGTAACGAGTGGGAAGCGCTGATTGATTTTTTTTCTACAATCTCATAGATATTTATTCATCTGGAGAATGAGGTCTGGATCGGGACAGGCAGCCATCCATTTTTCTTTTTCAGAAAATTTGCAGACGCCCGGATAATCACCTTCACGCATTCCCATATCACTGATGATCTGAAAATGCAGGTGCGGCGGCCAGTGGCCGTTTTCATCCGGCACTCCAAAATGCGCTATTTCCTGTCCGCGCATCAGATACCTTCCCGGCCAGAGACTGCCGATATCCTTTTTACTGATATGACCGTACAAAGTATAAAAGCTGAGGGTATCCAACTGGTGTGAAAGAATCATCGTAGCGCCATAGTCTCCGAAATGATCGTTGTATGCCACGCTGTGCACCATTCCTCCTTGAAAAGCAAACACCGGTGTGCCGGCAGGACCCCAGATATCGGTACCCAGGTGCAGGCGCCGCGGTTCGTCCTTTGCATTGAAATGTGTACTTCGAGAATAGATGGTCCGGTGTTCTCCGTATCCGCCAATGCCGTACCTGGCACCGGCTGCGTCCACGGCAGATTTTATGTAGTCGGAAAAAAGAGCAGTGTCTGCCAGTAACTCGTCGCTGAGCTGTTCATTTGCTGCAGTAAAATCCATTGCCAGCAGTTTGTCATTAAGAGGGTCGAATTTTACCACCGGAAAAAACTGAAGTTGGTGTTTTTGAAGTACGGTGGTCAGTGCTGGCATATGCAAGTATAAACAAATCCCCTCTAAGAATAGAGGGGATGATAACCAAAACTAACTGCTTATGAGAAAACTTATGTTGAGAAACTTCTTTCGTTGTTGACAGTGTAAATATCTGTCGTTATTTTCTTTCTGTGATCCGTTATTGAGTAAACCGTCATTTTGAATGTATCAGCTGTGCATTATAACCGATAAACAGGGTGATGGTCATTTCGACTCCGTCCCGAAGGGACAGGGCGGAGAAATCGCCAACCGCTGTCGGTGACCCGACTCCGGTCGGCAGGGGAACTCTCGACTATGCGGGGTGACCGTCAACCCGTAACCACTTACAACTCAGCCACCATCCTGCCTTTTCTGATATATCCTTCCGTTGACATCACATAAGCTGATCTGCCGTCGAAACTTATT
>JACMLD010000240.1 GCA_014379785.1 Chitinophagaceae bacterium | reverse complement strand
GGTGTTGCCAAAAATCTGGCTCATCCGGAGGCTATTGTCGAGTTTGGTGAAGTAAGTAATTTTTTTAAGACCCATTTTTACGGCAATATCGTTGAGAGTGGTCCGGTTGACCATCTTGCTTCTCATTTCCGTTAAGAATCCTTCTTCTTTGTATGGGTATTTTTTGAAAAGAAAGTCGGCAACGATGCTGCTCAGGATCGCATCACCGAGGTATTCGAGCCTTTCATTGTTTTCATCGGCCATGTCTTTGATTGACCGGTGAGTGAGGGCTGCCTTATATAATGAAAGATTAGTGGGTGTAAAGCCCAACACGTTGCGCAATTGTTTTTTAAAAGGAGGCGCTTTCTCGTCCTTCGAAATAAACCTGTCTAGAAATCCCACTATAGTCAGTACATTTTAGGTTACAGGTAAAGATAGTGAATGCGCTGAACCTTTTCAGCCTTCAAATTTCTTTACGATAACTGCCGCATTGTGGCCACCGAAACCGAAAGTATTGCTGAGTGCGGCGCGGACGGGCCGTTTCTGAGCGGTATTGAAGGTAAAGTTGAGTTTTGGATCCAGTGCAGGGTCGTCTGTAAAGTGATTGATAGTGGGGGGAACGATATCGTGTATGACTGCCATGATACAGGCGATGGCTTCTATCACGCCGGCTGCACCGAGGCAATGGCCCGTCATGGATTTTGTAGAACTGATATTTAGTTTATAAGCGTGTTCTCCGAATACATCAATGATGGCCTTTGTTTCAGCACCGTCACCAAGCGGCGTAGAGGTTCCGTGGGTGTTGATGTAATCGATGTCTTCGGGTTTCATTCCGGCGTCGTCCAATGCGGCAATCATCACATTTTTTGCTCCCAGTCCCTCGGGGTGCGGAGCGGTAATATGATGTGCGTCTGCAGTGGCGCCGCCGCCGGCTATTTCGCAATAAATTTTTGCGCCTCTTGCTTTGGCGTGCTGAAGAGTTTCGAGTACAAGGATACCTGCGGCCTCACCCATTACAAATCCGTCGCGGTCCTTATCGTATGGACGGCTGGCTGTTTTGGGGTCGTCATTTCTTTCGCTCATCGCTTTCATGGCGTTGAATCCACCTACTCCGGCTTCGCTGATAACGGCTTCGCTTCCGCCGGTAAGAATGATATCGGCTTTGCCAAGTCTGAGGAGATTCCAGGCTTCTATGATGGCGTTTGTGCTGGTGGCGCAGGCGCTCACCACCGCGAAATTGGGTCCGCGGAGGTTATGACGCATGGATATCTGTCCCGCAGCAATATCGAGGATCATTTTTGGTATGAAAAATGGATTGAACCGTGGTGTGCCATCGCCTTTTGCGAATTCGACCACCTCGTTCTGAAAAGTGATGAGTCCACCGATACCGCTTCCAAATACTACGCCTATCCTGTCCGGATTGATATTTTCTTTATTGAGACCGGCATCCGTCATTGCCTGGTCTGAAGCTACAAGTGCAAACTGGGTGAATCTGTCAATCTTTCTGGCCTCCTTTTTATCGAGGAAATCCGTAGGCTCAAAATTCTTTACTTCTCCGGCGAACCTGGTCTTAAATTTCGTGGCATCAAACAACGTGATATTGTCGGCACCTGAAACTCCATTGATAAGACCATTCCAGTAGTCATCGAGATTGTTCCCGATCGGGGTAAGCGTACCAATACCTGTTACTACAACTCGATTTAATTCCATTTGGCTGAACCGGGATTAATGAAGTAATAAATCCGCCTTTCGGGCTTATCGCTATCGAAAGGCGGATTATATTGACATTTCTATTGCAAGTAGGCAGCGATCTTACTTGGCGTGCTCTTCCAGGTAAGCAACAGCCTGCCCAACAGTTGTAATCGTTTCAGCCTGCTCATCAGGAATAGAGATATTGAATTCCTTCTCAAATTCCATGATCAACTCAACGGTGTCCAGTGAATCGGCACCCAGGTCATTGGTGAAAGAAGCCTCGTTGGTAACTTCTGTTTCTTCAACTCCTAACTTATCAACGATGATCTTTTTTACTCTTGTAGCGATGTCTGACATTTTAGTAAAGTTTAGTTACGGCTGCAAAAATATACTTTTTGGATTAATCACAATCGGTGAGATGTTTTTTCTTTGATTTCATGGTTATTGCACGTTTTCAGTAATTTCAACGTTGATAATCTATGAAAAAATGGGCTTTCATATTCCTCATTCTTGTTTCAGGCAGCTCATCAGCCCAGCTTATCTACAACAATCTCTTTGTTGATTACGACAGTTCCATCAGCTTCGGGAACCTCCGTATAATTCCCGTCCGCCACAGACCCAATACTGCACAAAGTATGCCTCCTGCTGCAAAAACCATGGTTTCCTTTAGCCAGGCCATGGCAAGTGGTCTCATTACTGTTGAAGAAAGAGGTACGGCAGCCGTTGAAAACGTTCACTGGCTCTCGCTTTACAACAATTCAGACAGAGATGTTTTTATATCCTCCGGTGAGGTGCTCGAGGGAGGTCGGCAGGACCGGATTGTAACCCGGGACACTATCGTGATGGCGAAAACCGGAAGGATTGACCTGCCCGTCATGTGCGTGGAAGAGGGCCGGTGGAGTAATAAATCGAAAAAATTCGTTTACCGGAAAATAGCAAATCCCAAACTGCGCAAAAACCTGGATTTGTCAAAAAACCAGGTTTTATTGTGGAAGGAGATCAACATCCAACTGGATAGCGGCAAAGTGAAAAATACAACCAATTCATACCTGGCGAGAACGAAAGACAAGAAATACACGGCTGAACAAAACGCTTACTGGCAATACTTTGAAAAAAAGTTCAAACACACCGACAGCAATATCGTTGGTCTGATCTGTGTTTCAGGGGATCGGGTGATAGCTTCGGACATTTTTATCAGCAGCAACCTGTTTTACGGGCAACTGCATGGATTGATGCAGGGATATATAGAAGAAGCGATTGTCTTCGGCAAGAAACCTGTTTTGCCAGACGCAGCGGTAAAATTGCATGCCGATAAGTTTCTTACTGACGAAGCGTCACAAACCCTGTTTGCAAAAAAATATGGCAAACAGTTCAAGGCCGGTGGACAGACATTTCACCTTTCAATTTATTGACCATGTATTACCTGGTTAAAACACCCTGGCTGTTCAGAAAGCTTGTATATCCTGCTTATCGTTGGAAGATGCCCGCTGATGAAAAGAAAATATATCTCAGCTTCGACGACGGCCCACATCCCACCATCACTTCGTTTGTACTGGATGAACTCCGGAAATACAATGCCAGAGCCACTTTCTTCTGTATTGGCAAAAATGTGGCAGAACAAACGGATATGTATAAACGAATTTTGAATGAAGGCCATGCAGTAGGCAATCATACCCATAATCACCTCAATGGATGGAAGGTTGGTGACGCTCCTTATTTTGAAAATATTGCGCTGGCAGCAAAGTACATCGACAGCAGGCTTTTTCGTCCGCCATACGGGCGCATCACGGCTTTTCAGGCAAAGCAGCTCAAAGAGAAATGGGATATGACAACAGTTATGTGGTCAGTACTCAGCGGCGATTTCGACCAGGATCTGTCTCCCGAAAAATGTTGGAAAAATGTGCGGGATTCGATCTCCGCCGGTTCCATAGTTGTCTTTCACGACAGTGAGAAGGCATATGAAAGACTGGGATATGCATTACCGAGAGTTCTTGATCACTTTTCTCACAAAGGATTTTCCTTCGAAAAAATCAGTTGAAAAATTTTGAAAAGATTGCCGTGGGATTCAAGTGATGGATACCGTTATAAGCCTTGATGGGTGTGGTTTTTATGATCGGAACTTCCTTAAAAAAATTTGGGCCTGGGTAGAAACCCTGGCCCGTTTTTAATCCGTACCCTATGAAAACTGTACTAAAGGTATAATATTTTATTTATTAATTCAAAGTAATTTCAACGGTCACATTGTTGACTGTAACTGTTGCTTTGTTGTCGCAGGTGCCGTTTCCAAAGTCCAGATAACCAACATTGCGGTTGCTTCTCTGAATGGTAACCTCGCCCTTTGTCAACCAGCGGCAAGAGAATTTCTTCACCAGCGGCTTGCTGATAATATGACTCCACTGGAAGAAGTTATTGTCGCGTTTTGTTGCACCGCTTGCCTGTCCGGATATCTCGAGAACATCATCAAATGGCCAGTAGGGAGTGCCAAGACCGTCGGTCTGAGTCAGCGTTTTGTCGCATGACCACTGGATATAATTGCCGTTTGGCTTGGTCAGCTTTGCACCCACCACCTGTTTGCGGAAGCGGAGATTGTTTGCAGTGCTGGTGTTTTCAATGATATGTGTGCCCTCTACCTGAATGCCATTGACAGCATATCCGTCAAACGTAGTGGTGGCTTTGGCTCCCGGGATTACCAGTCGGTTGGTATAAACCGTGATAACCTTGCCTTTTCTGATTCTGCCGTCGTTACCGGTACATCCTGTACCGAAATCGAGGACGATCTTCACCGGGAAGGCATTTGGCGCTCCGAGGCGGGTAATGCTCACGTTAAAGCAGAAAGTCATGCTGTCAATGCCATTCACACCGGCAAT
>JACMLD010000239.1 GCA_014379785.1 Chitinophagaceae bacterium | reverse complement strand
ATTCGGCTGCTCCTTCAGCAGGGATATGAGAAGTAGGCATTCCTTTTAAAACAGAGTAGCCACCTGTTGCCCCGCGGTGTACAAAGGTGTCCTGTGGCGGGATTTTATTATAGTGTGTGTCGAGCCGGCCGACATACCCTTCGAGATAGCCCACATTAAAATTCAAAGCAGTCGAGGAACCGATAACGGCCACACGTTTGTTCTGTGCAATGGCTGAATGGTCGGTACAGCATAAAAATGCTGCAACAGCCAATGTGATGGAAAAATATCGCATAAGGTATGATTTGAAACAGTGACCGGTATATAGGCTGTATTTCAGGGGGGACGGGCTCGTATAAAGATACCGGAATTGACAAATCCATCAAAAACGAAGCGCTAAAAATTCCAAAAATCGTGACCAAAAAGCTGGGATTTGCCAAAAACTTTGATTAGATTTGAATAGTTGTTTATCTAACTATATGCCAAACAACCAATTTAAAAGAGGAGAATTATACAGCTTTATCACGGGCAAGGCATCGATAGCCATTGCGCGCTGTCTGCAGAAGAAATTCAATGCAGCCGGGCTCAATCTCACCATTGAACAATGGAGTGTACTTTACCAACTGTGGAAAGAAGACGGAAAAAGTCAGCAGGAACTTTGTCTTGCTACATTCCGTGACAAGCCCAGCATCACCAGACTGGTAGACAACCTCGAAAAATTAAAACTCGTCAGACGGGTTCCATCAAAAGACGATCGAAGAATCAACCTCATCTATCTCACTCCGGAAGCCCTTAAACTTCAGGACCAGACGATGACCCTGGCAGAAGAAACACTCAACGAAGCACTGCACGGTGTGCCCGCCAATCAAATCGAAACCTGTAAGGCAGTCCTCCAAATCGTATACGACAATCTTAAATAACACATAAACTACCATTTATGAACAGTACAACCCAAAAACTGAACGCGCTGAAAGGCGGTGAATGGCTGATCAAGGAAAGCACCCCTTTTGAAAGCTTTGTGCCCGAAGAGTACAACGAAGAACAGCAAATGGTAAAAGATATGTGCAGCACATTTCTCGACAATGAAGTGCTGCCCGTTATAGATCGGATCGACAAAATGGAAGAAGGCCTGATGCCAAAACTTGTTAGCCAGGCAGGCGAGCAGGGATTGCTCGGTGTTTCAATACCGGAGGAATTCGGCGGACTCGGAAAAGACTTTATCACTTCCACACTCGTAAACGAAGCGCTGGGTGGTGGCTTTTCTTTCTCCGTGGCAGTGGCAGCACATACTGGCATCGGCACTTTGCCCATTCTGTACTTCGGAACAGAAGCACAAAAACAAAAATATGTGACGAAGCTCGCTACCGGTGAATGGAAAGGGGCATACGGCCTCACCGAGCCAAACAGCGGCAGTGACGCCCTGGGAGCTAAAACAACCGCGAAGCTGAGCACTGACGGCAAGCACTACCTGTTGAACGGACAGAAATGCTGGATCACAAATGGCGGATTTGCCGACGTCTACACAGTCTTCGCAAAAATTGATGGCACCCAGTTCTCCGCATTCATAGTGGAACGCGGATTCGAAGGATTCACCCAGGGACCGGAAGAACATAAAATGGGAATTAAAGGGTCCTCGACTGTGCAGCTTTATTTTCAGGATTGTAAGGTCCCCGTCGAAAACCTTTTGGGTGAAGCCGGCAAAGGACATGTGATTGCTTTCAACATACTTAATATAGGTCGACTGAAACTTTGCGCAGCGGCGCTCGGCGGTGCAAAACGCTCGCTCAATACTTCTCTCAGCTACGCCATCACGCGCGAACAATTCAAAACATCCATTTCAAACTTCGGCGCCATCAAACACAAACTCGCTGATATGGCGATCGGCATCTGGGTGGCGGAAAGCGCACTCTACCGGACCTCCAAATGGATAGACGACAAAGAACACGAACTGCTGAACGCCGGCAAGCCATTCAACGAAGCTTTGCTTGGTGCCGCAGAAGAATATGCCATCGAATGCGCCATGCTCAAGGTATACGGTAGTGAAGTGCTTGATTTTGTGGTGGACGAAGGCGTACAGATCCACGGTGGCAACGGATTCAGCGACGAATACATTATTTCAAAGGCATATCGCGACAGCCGGATCAACAGAATCTACGAAGGCACAAACGAAATAAACCGTTTGCTCACCGTAGACATGATGCTCAAACGCGCAATGAAAGGAAGACTGGATCTGATGGGACCAGCAATGGCAGTGCAAAAGGAACTGATGGCGATTCCTGAATTCGGGAGCGGCGAGGAAATGCCTTTCGAGAAAGAAAAAAAGGCAATCGCAAACTTTAAGAAAGCTATTCTGATGGTTGCCGGCGCAGCCGTACAAAAGCTGATGGCCAAAATAGAGAATGAACAGGAGATCCTGATGAATATTGCCGATATGGCCATAGAAACTTTTAATGCAGAGAGCGCACTGCTCAGGGCAATCAAGCTTTCTGATCAGCGCGGTGCAGCGGCAACGGCCAACGAAACAGACATCGCAAAAACTTATATCTACGACGCAGCAGATCATATCAACAAATTCGGAAAAGACGCTATCAACTCATTTGCTGATGGTGACGAACAGAGAATGATGCTGCTGGGATTGAAACGTTTCACGAAAGTCGAACCGTTCAACAGCAAAGATGCAAGAAGGAGAATCGCAGATAAAATGATTGCCGAAGGACGCATTCCGTTATAGAATAAATCATCTTCGGACTATCTTCACAGCATGAAAAATTTCCTGCTGTTCATCGCCTTTGTTTTTACCACAACGAACCTGATGGCTCAGCCTAATCAGAAATTCTTCCTGGTAAAAACAACAGGCGATTTTCCTTTTCTCGAATATGGGATTGGTGACGACCGTCTGGGTGGTGCAAAAATGACCTACCTCGATACCGCGATCACATTGATGGTTGTCGATTCCTTCAAAAACGATTACAAGGTTCAGCTTTCCCGCAACCACAGCGCATGGATCGATAAAAATTCTACTGCCCGCCTGCCCGCACGGACAGTCGCCCCATTCCATCTTACAGGGAGCTGGAAAGTCTGGGGTGACAGTACCGCAGACTATGTAGCGATCAGCATAGACGACAGACTGCCATACAGAAGCCATCAGCAATTGAGTCCGTCCAAAATTGTCGTCGATATTTTCGGAGCCACCAGCAATACCAACTGGATAACCCAGCTGCGGACGGTCAAAGAAATCAAAAACGTGTACTACGAACAGACTGAAGACGATGTGATGCGCGCAACCATCGAACTGCGCCATACCCAACACTGGGGTCATACCATTTATTATGACAGCGCTACCCGCCGGCTGACCATCAAAGTGAAAAGGCAACCACTGATAGCCGATATAAAAAAACTGAGGATAGCGATCGATGCCGGCCACGGAGGCACGAACAGCGGGGCCTCAGGGGTCGCCACCAAAATTCTGGAAAAAGACTATACCCTCCGTATGGCAAAGGAATTGCAGACAGTGCTCAAAACAGCGGGAATAAAGAATGTGTACATGACCCGCAGTATCGACACGACCCTGGAAATGGTGGAAAGACTGAAAATGCTGAAATCTGCAAATCCCGATTTGCTCATCAGCATTCACCTCAACTCCGCAGGTGTCGATTCTGTGAAAGGTACCAGCACCTATTACCGCTATATCGGTTACAGAACACTTTCCACAATAATTCTCAATCAAATGCTCAAACTCGGTTTGAAAGAATACGGCAATATTGGTAATTTCAATTTTTCTTTGAATGGACCCACGGATTACCCGAATTGCCTTGTGGAAGTCGCCTTCCTGAGCAATAAGGATGATGAGAAAAAAATCCGGGATCCCAAATTTCAAAAGGCAGTAGCACAAAAAATTTATCTTGGAATATCAGATTGGTTAAAATCATTAAAGTAAATTTTGAGACATGTTTATTCATCACGTTTATTTCTGGCTTAAGAATCCCGGCAACGACGCAGACCTGCAGGCCCTTAAAAAAGGACTTGAATCTCTCACAAGAATAGAAACCATCGGCATGTACCAGATAGGCACACCTGCCTCTACCAACCGCGATGTGATCGACAGATCATATTCCGTTTCCTGGATGCTCGTATTCGATAACCTCGAAGATGAAGAGATCTATCAGGAACATCCCGACCACAAAAAGTTTGTGGCAGACTGCAGCCACCTTTGGGAAAAAGTAGTGGTTTACGATAGCATCGACGAATAATCTGGATTATTTTTTGTCCCGTGGTAAAAAATTTGGATAACTTAACAGTGTAAAGTATATTTACATCATGGGAATTGCTGAGCGGAAGGAAAAACAGAAGCTGGAAATCAAAAAATTGATACTCGATGCCTCCATGAAACTCTTTGTTGACGAGGGTTTTGAGAATGTATCCATCCGCAAAATCGCAGACCTGATTGAATATAGCCCGACCACTGTTTATCTGTACTTTAAAGACAAAGACGAAATACTTTTCAGCCTGCATGACATCGGTTTTCAAAAACTGCAGGAACACAACCAGAGTCTGGCTACCATCAAAAATCCACTTCTGCGCCTTCACAAAATGGGCGAGAATTATCTGGATTTCGGGATGGACAACCCGGAATACTATGACCTCATGTTTATCCAACGCGCACCCATGAACGCACTGATGGCCATGGAAAGCTGTGAATGGAAAAGCGGGGATGCAGCCATCAACGTGCTGAAAGCCACGCTGGCAGAATGCATGGAGAAAAACCTCATAGAAAAAGACGATGTAAACGCAGTAGCGATGGCTATCTGGGGAATGGTTCATGGACTGGTATCGCTGTCCATTCGAGACCGCCTTGAGAAACTTGTTCCCCTTGACGAGATAAAACCAACCATGATAAAATCACTCCATTGGATTATCAATGCCATTGATCTGTCCAACCGACCCACCTAAACTTTTTTTTTCAATACTACTTAACACTGTACATATTATTGACGTCAATCTTATAAACTGCTAGTATGTTTCAAAACCAATTTTTCATCATCGCCTTTCTAGTCCTGTCCTTAGTATTCCGCTCCGCTTCGGCGCAGACTGTACTCCAGGACTTTATCAAGCGGGGACTCGACAGCAACCTTAACCTCCGACAAAAAGCCTTCGACCTTCAGCAGGCAAAGCTTGATTTGCAAAGAGCGCAATCCCACTTTCTTCCCAAAGTTTCGCTCAACTCACAATACACACTCGCGAGTGGAGGAAGGCAACAGGACCTGCCGATTGGCGATCTCTTAAACGGTGTATACACCACGCTCAACCAACTTACTTCCAGCACCAAATTTTCTCCTATTTCCAATCAGACCATCAGTTTTCTTCCAAACGACTTTCACGACACACGCTTTGAAATCACCATGCCTCTTGTCAACAGTGGAATTCGCTATAACAGGACTGTAAAAGAAGAATCGATAGAGACAAGAAAGGCGGAAACGGATATATACAAACGAGAACTCGTAAAAAATATCAGCCAGGCTTACTACCAGTTTTTACAGGCGTCAAAAGCGGTGGAAATCTACCACAACGCCCAACTGCTTGTTGCTGAAAACCTTCGCGTGAGTGAAAAACTGGTGGCCCAGGGCATGGCCACGAAAGAAATTGTACTCAGGGCAAAATCACAGGTAAGTAAAGTGGAAGCGGAACTGGCAGAAGCTGAAAACCAGCAAAAAAATGCGTCTGCCTATGTCAACTTTCTACTGAATCAACCAACGGATCTTACAATTAAGTACGACAGTAGTTTACTGGAAAAGATTCCGCAAAGCACCGATCATTATTCATCTCCCCTCAATAACCGCGAAGAACTCAAACAGATAAAAAGTATCGGAAGAACAATCGAAACAAAAATCAGGCAGGATCAGTCATTCATATATCCGTCAATCAATGCTTTTTACAATATCGGCTTTCAGGGCTTCGGTCTGAAATTCAACAATGACCAATTCTACCAGTTGGGAGGTCTGCAATTACAATGGAACATCTTCAGGGGCAACGATAACAAGTACAGGGTCCGGCAATCAGGCTTGCTCCTCGAATCAATCAACAATCAGTATGACCTGGCCCAACAACAAATAATGTTGCAAACCACTACAGCCTACAACAACTTAAACTCGGCCGTACGCTCGCTAAAGGCAGCAGCCGCAGAAGTAGAAAGCAGCCGGGAAACTTACCGCCTGCTGGAAAGAAAATTCCGTGAGGGTCAGACGCTGCAGATAGAACTCCTGGACGCACGCACCCAATACACAAATGCTGAAATCAGGCACTCCCTGTCTCAACTGAATGTACTGTTGAAATCAGCAGAGATTGAAAGAGTAAACGCATCTTATAAATTCTGATATATAAATTGTTAACCATGAAAAAGTTTATTTCATCTTCTCCCATGCTCCTCATTTTTCTACTGGCATTGCTTGTTGCAAAGTGCGGAGCAAGGAGTGAAAAAAAACCGGAACTGTCGCAAGAGTCGATAGCGGTAAAACTCGCAGACATCAAATTCACCGATTATGCTCCGAAAATGATCTACTCAGGTGTGATTGCCTCGAAAACGGAAGGCCGCCCTTCTTTCAAAATTTCCGGCATCATCTCAAAGATTTATGTGAAGGAAGGTGACAAGGTCAGCAGGGGACAACTTCTCGCAAGTCTTGATCTGACAGAAATTAATGCACAGGTGCAGCAATCGCAGCAACAACTAGATAAAAACAATCGCGACCTGAACCGGATAAAAAATTTATATGAGGACACTGTGGCTACGCTTGAGCAACTGCAAAACTCGGGCACACAGGTAAGTGTGGCAAACGAATCACTGCGAATCGCAAAATTCAATCAGCAATACGCGCAAATCCGGGCATCGGAAAATGGCACAGTGTTAAAAAAAATTCTGAATGAGGGCGACTTTGCATCGGCCGGTACTCCCGTCCTGCAAATCATTGGAACCACCAGCAAGGACTGGGTAGTTCGATTTGGCGTCTCCGACAAAGACTGGGCAAATATAAAACAAGGCGATAAGGCAGAAATTCTAATTGATGCATATCCCGAAAACCCTTTTACGGGAACTGTGTCAGAAATCGCGGATGCGGCTGACCCGCTTAATGGCACCTATGAAATTGAAGTGAAGGTGCTGCCAGGGAGCTATCGGTTTGCGCCTGGACTTTTCTCTACCATTCAACTAAAGAGCACTGTAAAAAGACAACTCATGATGGTACCCATTGAGGCATTGACAGAAGCAGACGGTACTACCGGTTATGTCTATACGCTAAATGACGACGGGAAAACAGTGGTGAGACGTCAGGTTAAGATCGTCTTCATAGAAAAGGATTTTGTAGCCGTCGCTTCCGGGCTGGATGGTGTTTCCCGTGTTATAACTGATGGAGCGGGCTATCTCACGCAAAACTCCATCGTCAACGTTTCAAAAAACTAAGGCTATGAAAATAACCGACTTCTCTGTAAAGAATTATCAGTTCACCCTGATCGTCTTTGTCATGCTCGCTGCTATAGGCCTGAATGCACTCTTCAATATGCCAAGGGGTGAAGACCCTGATATACAGGCGCCACAGTTCGCAGTTGTACTGCTTTACCCGGGCACCAGTCCCCATGATATGGAAGAAATGGTGGTAGATCCTGTTGAAAAAAAACTCAATGAGCTTGACGATGTTAAAAAAATTGTTTCCAGAATAGACGACGGGCTGGCGGTTGTAAGGATTGAATTCAAATATGAAACTGATCCTGACAAAAAATATCAGGACCTGGTCAGAGAAATGGATGGACTTCGAAAGGATTTACCGGCAGACATCTACAGTATCGACATTCAGAAGTTTACGCCAAGTGATGTCAACATTCTTCAGGTTGCATTACTCAGCGAGTCAGCACCATACTCAGTTTTGGAAGAATGGAGTAAAATGTTGAAGGAAAACCTGGAAAAAATCAAGTCGCTAAAAAATGTTGACAACTGGGCCTTCCCGGAACAACAGGTGAGGGTTTCCGTGAATCTGGAAAAACTCTCGCAGAACAAAATCCCGCTCACAAAAGTTCTCGGGGCCATACAGGCTGAGAATGTAAATATTCCAGCTGGCAGCGTAGAAATGGGGATGCGGAAATTCAATGTGAAAACCAGCGGTGTTTATAAAGATGTAGAAGAAATCAGGAATACGATCGTCAGCAGTTCCGGCAACAAGATGGTTTATGTGAAAGACGTTGCGGATGTTGCCTTCAACTATGAGGAACAGCAGTATTTGGCGAGGCTAAACGGCAAGCGTGGCGTCTTTGTTACGGCCAGCAGAAAGATGGGTACCAATATATTTTCGGTTGAAAAGGAAATGGAGCCGGTGCTGGAAGAGTTCAGAAAAGAATTGCCTGCAGGCATCAAATTCGAAAAAAGTTTTAACAATGCAGAGAGTGTCCGAAAAAGACTGTCGGGATTCACTGGTGATTTTGCCATCGCCATTTTTTTGGTTGCACTCACTCTTCTTCCACTGGGCATCCGTGCGGCACTTGTGGTAATGGTCTCCATTCCGCTTTCGCTCTTGATCGGCTTATTTCTTCTCAATATGATGGGGATCACCATCAATCAACTTAGCATAGTAGGGCTGGTGGTTTCTCTTGGATTGCTGGTAGACGACAGTATTGTGGTAGTAGAGAATATTGAAAGATATCTTAGAATGGGGTATGAAAGAAAAGAGGCGGCCATGGCGGCAACCCGGCAAATCGGAAAGGCGGTCCTCGGATGCACCGCTGTCTTAATTTTTGCATTTCTGCCGCTGCTCTTTCTGCCTGAAGGTGCGGGGGATTTTATCAGGAGTCTGCCAGCGGCAGTGGTCACAACCGTTATCGCTTCTCTTTTTGTGTCATTGACGATCATTCCCTTTCTATCAAGCAGGATATTAAAAAATCAGCATAATCCCGAAGGCAATTTCTTTCTGAGAGGTTTGAAAAAAGGAATAAGCGGCTCTTACCGCCGTCTTCTTCAGACAGCTGTGACCAGGCCGGTAACAACACTTCTGATTGCTGCAGGCATTTTCGCTGCCAGCCTTGCACTGATACCGGTGGTTGGATTCAGTGTATTCCCGGCTTCTGAGAAACCCATGTTTCTGGTAAATATCGAAACACCTATGGGAACAAGTCTGACTGCCACCGATTCTGTTGCCCGGTATGTGGAGGCAGGGATAAAAGGTATTCCACTGGTAAAAAGCTTTGCTTCCAATATCGGGCGCGGCAATCCCCGCATATACTATAATGTTATTCCGCAGAATGAAGTCAGCAACTATGCGCAGTTATTTGTGCAGCTCCATGAAACCAGTCCGGACAAGAAAAGAGAACTGATTGATGAATTAAGGGAGCGTTTCAAATATTATCCAAATGCAAAAATTGAGGTGAAAGATTTTGAGCAGGGACCACCCATTGAAGCACCCATTGCACTTCGGATATTCAGCGAGGATCTCGATACCCTCCTGGCTTTATCTTTTCGTGTAGAGGAGCTGCTGAAAACTACCGAGGGCACCATTTATGTGAATAATGAACTGACCACTCTAAAAACGGACCTCCGGGTAAACATCAATCGCGAGAAGGCAGGAATGCTGGCCGTTCCTGTCAATGAAATTGACCGGACTATAAGAATGAGCGTTGCAGGTCTTAATATCGGGAAGTTTCGTAAAGAAAATGGTGATGAATACAATATCAATCTGACAATCCCACGCGGTAACCGGCAGACCATCGATGCCTTTGACAAAGTGTATGTAAGTTCATATACAGGTGCTGCAGTTCCACTGAAACAGTTGGCGAATATAGATTTTCAGGCATCGCAGACAAGCATCAAGCATTATGACAAGGATCGATATACGGTAGTCACCGCTTTTGTAAGGAGCGGATATAATACCACGCGTGTTACGGATGCTGTGCTTGCAAAACTAAATAATGTAAACTTCCCGAAAGGTTCAAGCTTTGTTGTTGCCGGTGAGGTAGAAAGCAAGAAAGAGAGCTTCGGTGGATTGGGGACCATCATCCTTGTCACGATTTTTGGAATACTTGGAATTCTGATTCTTGAGTTTCGCACCTTCAGAAGGACGCTGGTGGTTTTGTCTGTAGTTCCACTTGGTATTATCGGTGCGGTGGTAATGCTGCTGATAACCGGAAATACACTGTCGTTTGTAGCGGTAATCGGTCTGATTGCGCTGATCGGTATTGAAGTAAAAAACTCCATTTTGCTGGTTGACTATACCGATCAACTTAGAAAACAGGGCATGGATCTGGAGCAGGCGATCCAGGAAGCCGGTGAAACACGGTTTATTCCTATCATTCTCACGACTCTCACAGCAATAGGAGGTCTGATTCCCCTGGTAATTGAGGGCAATCCATTGTATTCTCCCTTGGCGCTTGTGATCATCGGTGGACTGATCAGTTCAACGCTGCTTACTCGCGTTGTGACGCCCGTGCTGTATAAGTTGCTTGCTAAGTGAGGGGTAGTTGATTAGTTGAATGGTTGATCCGTTGAGTCGTTAAAGACAGGAAGTTGCTATCTGGATGCCCATGCAACGGATCAACCATTCAACTAGTCATCCATTCAACAGATCAACCAATCAACCAATCAACAGCTCTGCTCAACACTACCCTGCTTCAATGAATCAATTTCTTTTCGCAGTTTTCGCAACTCGCGTATCACATAAGCCAATCCCTCTGGCTCGTTCATCACCGGCAACTCTTCATCAAAAGTTTTGTACATCGCTTTAATACGCCGAGGCTTGTTGGTTCTTAAACCATCCGCAGGGCCACCGCTCAAATCCTGCATCAGCAGCTCCTCCAGCGCAATGCCAAAAAAATCAGAGATCAGCAGAAGCCCTTCTACCGAAGGCTCGGTCATAGCATTCTCATAGTTCGACCAGGTTGTGCGCGACAAACCTGTGTGCTCATACATGTCGTCCTGACGTAAACCCTTTGCCAATCTTAAGAAACGAAGATTGCCAGGCAAGTAATGGATAATTTTTTTCACAATGTTGAAAATTAAAATCAAAAAAATTTGAATCTCCTTTTTTATGGTTTAGTTTTGTATCTCCCATCCACAGTTCTTCTTTCGTTTTTTTACATGAATTTTTTTCTTCCATAAATCGGAGGATAATACTAGTTCAATATTTAAAACTGGTAAGCGCTAAAAGCGTAAAAAATTCGTGATTTTACCCATCTTTAAACCAGGAGTTATGCGTACGCAGGACAGAAACGCGCAGTGCCATGATATGCCATTGCGGCTCAACAGTGGAGATCCGGACGAAGCAATCGAAGTGATGAAGGAATTTTTCAGTGCATTCAGGCTGGGTGATACGCGCCGTGAGCTTTGGGAATGGCTGGTAACCGCCATCAGCAAAGACGACAGCGTCTACGACCAGGGAATCAACCGCAGCAATCTGTTTTTTTTCTATGAAAATATTGAAAAGCTGATAGAAGCCGCATGGGTAATAAGCCGTCAAAAAAAAGACGCTGCAGTTGACTAAATTATTCTAAATTATACCATGAGTTCAGCAGCAAATATCCCGGACCCATCGGGTATGCGGAAATATTTTGAAAGCGGTGCCACCAGATCAATTCAATTCAGAAAAGATCACCTGAAAAATCTCAGAGCGGCCCTGTATAAATATGAAAAACCACTTTACGAAGCACTCATGAAAGACCTCGGCAAAAATGCCGAAGAAAGCTGGGTTACAGAAATTGGTTTCGTTATTTCTGAAATCAGTTCAACCCTGAAATCACTGAAAGAATGGATGGCGCCGGTCCGGGTCTCCACCAATCTTGTTAACCTGCCTTCCAGCAGTTTCATCATGCAGGAACCACTTGGCGTGGTACTCATCATCGCCCCCTGGAATTACCCGGTCAACCTGCTGCTCGCACCGCTCGTGGGTGCCATCGCCGCCGGCAACTGCGTTGTCCTTAAACCAAGCGAATATGCTGCACACACCGCAGAAGTGCTCCGCACATTGATCACCGAAACATTTCATCCCGATTTCATCATACTCGCAGAAGGCGACGGCGCGGAAGTCGTTCCCTCATTGATAAGCAACTTCAGATTCGACCATATATTTTATACAGGCAGCACAGCAGTAGGAAAAATCATTTATCAACTCGCTGCAAAAGACCTCGTCCCTGTGACACTCGAACTCGGGGGTAAAAGTCCATGCATTGTGGAAAAAGACGCCAATATCAGCGTCGCTGCAAAACGGATTGCAGTGACAAAATACTCAAACGCCGGGCAGATGTGCGTGGCACCCGACTACCTTCTCGTACACGAATCAGTGAAAGAAGAATTTATCATCGAGCTCCGAAAATCAATCACGAAATTCTTTGGGGAAGACGCATCCGCGAGCTACAGCTACGGAAGGATCATCAACGAAAAACTTTTTGACCGACTCACCGCCATGCTCGAGTCAGCAAAAATTCTGCACGGTGGCCGTTTCAATAAAACGGAAAAATACATTGAACCCACCATTATCGAAGGCATGGAACTGGACCAGCCCGTGATGACGGAAGAAATATTCGGACCGATACTCCCCATCATCACTTTCAACAGCCCGGAACAGGCAAAAGAAATCATCGCACGTAATCCGAATCCACTCGCCTTCTATATTTACACTTCCAGCAGAAAAAAAGAAAAATACTGGCTCGAGGCCATCCCCGCAGGCGGCGCATGCGTCAACAACTCCAGCTGGCATCTCACCAACCATCACCTTCCTTTTGGTGGCAGAGGCTTCAGCGGTTCCGGCAACTACCATGGAAAATTCTCATTCGACACCTTCAGCCATCGCAAAGCAGTACTCCGCACACCCACCTGGTTTGACCCCGCAACGAAATATCCTCCTTACAAAGGCAAACTAAAACTGTTTAAATGGGTTATTAAGTAGAAGAAATTGAACCATGACAGGAAAACAAACATTTTTAAAATCCATCTACCCCGCTTTTATAAGAATCACCAAATTTTTTGGCATGAATAGCAACTCCTTATCCAACGATAAAAAACAAACGCCCGCCAGTCCGATCTATGAGCTCGACATCGAACTCAACAACGGACAAAAAATGCCGCTGCGCGATTTAAAAGGGAAAAAAATTCTTCTGGTCAACACTGCCAGCAACTGCGGATACACTGCTCAATACGATGACCTTCAGAAATTATCGGAAAAATTTGAAAACAAACTGACCATCATCGGATTTCCCGCAAATGATTTCAAAGAACAGGAAAAAGGTAGCGATGAAGAGATAGCAGAATTTTGTAAAGTAAACTTCGGCGTGAAGTTTCCACTCGCCAAAAAAAGCTCAGTGATAAAAAAAGATGACCAGAATGCCATATTCCAGTGGTTGTCCGACAGCAAAAAAAATGGCTGGAACGACAAGGAACCAACCTGGAACTTCAGCAAATATCTGATCGATGAAGAAGGTAATCTGGCAAATTATTTCGACCCTTCCGTTGGACCAATGAGCGAAGAAGTGCTCGAGGCGGTCAGCAAATAATTACACAGGGCATTTCTCGTGGTAGTTGATCAGCTCGATCGGCATCTTTTCAAACTCGAAGCCATTGTAATTAGCGCCCACTTCGTCAAGCACGGCGTCAATTTCTTCAACCGTTTTCAACGTCACCAGGCGGTTGCGGTATTCTTTGATATTAGGCAGACCCTTCAGGTAATTCGCATAATGCCTTCTCATTTCATTGATTCCAACCACAGGCCCTTTCCACTCCACCGATTTATAAAGATGCTTCCTGCAAACTTCCAGCCTGTCTGATATTCCGGGGGCAGGCAAATGAGTTCCTGTCCGGATAAAATGTTTTATCTCTTCAAAAATCCACGGATACCCGATGGCTGCGCGCCCAATCATGATCCCGTCGACCCCATAACGGTTTCTGTATTCAACCGCCTTTTCCGGACTATCAATGTCTCCATTCCCGAAAATTGGAATCTTAATCCTTGGATTATTTTTCACCTTGCCTATCAAAGTCCAGTCTGCTTCCCCTTTATACATCTGGGTTCTTGTTCGCCCGTGAATTGCAAGCGCCTGAATGCCAATATCCTGTAGCCGTTCGGCGACTTCCTCAATATTCCTGGTGTTATCGTCCCATCCAAGCCTGGTTTTAACCGTTACCGGCAGAGACGTCGACTTCACCACTGCACTGGTCAGCCTGACCATCAGATCAATGTCCTTGAGAACGCCGGCACCCGCACCCCTGCAGGCAACTTTTTTTACCGGACAACCAAAGTTAATATCCAGTAAATCGGGCGCAGTTACATCCACAATCTTGGCGGCCAGGGAAAGACTTTCTTCGTCGCCCCCAAAAATCTGGATTCCCACAGGACGTTCATAATCAAATATATCGAGCTTCTTTCGGCTCTTGATAGCATCGCGGATCAGGCCTTCAGAAGAGATGAATTCGGTATACATCAGATCGGCTCCCTTGTCCTTGCACACCGCACGGAAAGGAGGATCGCTGACGTCCTCCATCGGTGCGAGGAGAAGCGGAAAATCGGGAAGTGATATGTTGCCTATCTTTACCATGTTCAGAATCTGCAAATTTAATAATTATCCGCCAAGGTCTATGTTCGAATACAAGGAATCGAGGGAAATCGGTCCCGCAGCAGCATTTTTTATTCTTATGGGACTTTTTATCGCCGGCGTCGTGATTGGCAGTATGATGGGAGGGGTGGTTTGGATGGGACTCACAGGTCGCAAGCTAACAACCCTCATGAAAGATCTCTCAAATCCTCAATATGCTAATGCAGCAAGGATCATGCAACTAGTTTCAGTCTTTTTTACCTTGCTGGTGCCGTCCATCGTGGGAGCGATAGTAGTAAACCGAAAACCCTTTAAATGGCTTGGATTCACACAGTCAGTCAACATTAGACAGGTAGGTGTCGCTCTTCTAATTCTTTTCGCATGTATGCCTGTCGTTGCAGCGCTAACCGAATTGAACGCAGCTATTCCGATTTCGAAGTCTCTTGAATCGACATTTAAAGAATGGGAATCATCTTACGAAACGCAAGTGCAGGCGATGGCCACTATAAACACAGTCGGAGAATTTATATTTTCCCTTCTCATTCTTGCATTGGTCCCGGCGATCTTCGAGGAAGCCTTTTTCAGAGGAAGCCTTCAGCAAATTCTTCAGAAATGGTTTAAATCGCCCATATGGGCGATTGTAGTTGCGAGCATCATTTTCAGTGTTATCCATTTTTCCTATTATGGTTTTCTTGCGAGATTCGGCCTGGGTGTGGTTTTAGGTCTACTATTCTATTATTCTAAAAGCCTTTGGCCGTCGATAATAGCACATTTTTTGAACAACGCGTTTCTTGTTAGTTATATGTACTATCTAAGCCGCCAGGGCATCCTGATCAAGAACATCAAAGAACCGAGCGCTCCAATCTGGATTGGCATACCGGCATTACTGGTCGTGATTGTTCTGATGCGCTACTATAAGAGGATTTCAGAGCAGCGACTTCCACCGCCGCAACAAAGCGAACATTCATTATTTTAGCTGTTCACCACTATACCCAATGGCATTAAATATTTCCACACTAAAAACCCGGGCACTTACCTCACTGTTTTTTGTAATCATCATGCTCGGAGGTTTGCTGTGGAATCATTGGAGTTTTTTCATTCTTTTTTCAGTCATCCACTTTGGCTGCTGGCGCGAATACCAGCGCCTGATTGGAAAAATTGACCCGGCTTATTCGCAGATAACGCCTTTTCACAAATATGGGGTAATGATTGCAGGCTGGTGTATCATGCTGGCCTTTACAAACAGGGCATGGTCAATCGGCGGTATGCGTTTGCATGAAATAGGCTGGTGGGCCGGACTCATCTTCGCGTTTGTGCTGCCTGTCATTGAACTCCTTTTTGCAAGAAAGCTGGAGTTGAAAAATATCGGATACTCGCTGCTTGGTCTGCTTTATATTTCTCTCAGCTGGGGTCTGATGGTTGATCTGAGAACATACGGAATGTCATTTAAAGGAGAGTCTTCCCTGTTCTTTGATTTTGGATGGCAGTATCCCTTGCTTACAGTAGCTGCCATCTGGATCAATGATACCATGGCCTACCTGGTCGGTTCAGTCATCGGCAAGACGCCGTTTTCAAAAATTTCTCCAAAGAAAACATGGGAAGGCACCATCGGTGGAATGATAATGTGTGTGCTGACTATTTTTATTTTTCACATTATCACGATTGGCGATGGAGTTAATCTGCTGGTAATACATTATACCATCATGGCGGCTATTGCAGCAGTGACAGGCACTGCAGGGGATTTGCTGGAAAGCTGGCTCAAACGCAGGGCAGGCGTGAAGGACAGCGGACAGCTTATGCCGGGTCACGGAGGTTTTCTGGACCGCTTCGATTCCCTTCTGATAGCAGTGGTCTTTGTCTGGGCCTATGTGGTTTTGTTTGTAGAATAAATAAAATATTGACACAGAAATGTTCAAATTCCTGATTGCATTATTGCTTGTCACGCCGGCTGCAGCGTCTGCGCAGACTGGTTTCAACGCAAAAGAAATTCCTGCTTCAAAATACCAGGGAAAAATAAAGGAAGGCAAGAAATGGAAGGACAAAGACGGTGAGCATGTCGTGGTGCTTACCGCTGCCAGTGCAAAACTATATGCATACCATTTTATAAAAACCGACACAGGATACAGGCAAATCTGGCGTGTGTATGATCATATCGATGATTGTGAACTCGACATCGTATGTGAGCATGTAAAAGGTTCTTTGTCGGTCACCGATCTCGACAAGGATGGAACCAGCGAAATCAGCTTTGTATACCTGTTATCATGCAGGGGCGATGTTTCTCCGGATACCAAAAAACTCATCCTGTATGAAGGCGAAACAAAATATGCAATCCGGGGTACAAATATGCTGAGCTTCCCTAACGCACCATCCACGGGTGGTGAAAAGCAGATTGATAAGAATTTGAAATCTGCGCCAGCGTCCATTCTCGCCCATGCCAACAGCCAGTTTGACAAGTGGGGAAACGTAAAATATTGAGCAGGATTATAGTTAATTTGGATATTTTCGTGCCATGAAAATCCACAAAGAAGGATACAAACCGATTGCCATTTCTACCATTGCCTTCGCAATATTAAATCTGCTTTCTTTTTATTTCATCAGCTATTCATTGCCACTGCTAAGCTGGTTGATTTTTATCATCACATTCGGCACCCTCCTGTTTATCATTTCTTTTTTCAGGTTGCCTTCGCGCGTTCATACGCTGGACAGCGAAAAGGTCATTGCTCCGGCCGATGGTAAAGTCGTTGTGATTGAAGAAGCCGTAGATCCTGAATATTTCAAGGAAAAACGTTTGCAGATTTCAATATTCATGAGTCCGGCAAACGTGCATGTTAACCGCAATCCAGTCAGTGGTGAGGTGGTGTACAACCAATATCATAAGGGGAAATATCTGGTGGCCTGGAATCCCAAATCATCGACAGAAAATGAAAGGCATTCTGTTGTAATCCGTCATCCCAAAGGAGAAATTCTTGTAAAACAGATAGCTGGTGCACTTGCAAAAAGAATTATCAATTATCTGCAAGTCGGACAAAAAGTGGAGCAGGGCGGCGAGTTTGGTTTTATTCGGTTCGGAAGCCGGGTTGACCTGTTGTTGCCTGTGGGAACCAAGGTGAATGTGGAATTAAACCAGGTGGTGCAGGGTGGGGTTACCGTCATCGCAACACTTTAGTTTAAATAGTTTGAATATCTGCCCAGGACGATTAGCTTTGTAGTGTACATTGAAAAATGATAATATGAAGAAAGTATTTATGATTGCTGCTCTCGCGTTT
>JACMLD010000238.1 GCA_014379785.1 Chitinophagaceae bacterium | reverse complement strand
GCAGCTGACGGCGGATTATACGCCGAACTGATTCAAAACCGCGGATTTGAATATGCTCCTGGTGATAAGGAAGGACGAGACAAGAATTGGAACAGCCTTCACTCCTGGAGTTTAAATGGCGCGCAGACCAGTTTTGTAATAGATTCTGCAAATCCCCTGCATCCCAACAATGCCCACTATGCAGTGCTCGATATAAAAGTCCCCGGTGCCTCACTTGTTAACGCTGGTTTTGATGGCATTCCTGTTAAAAAGGGGATGAGTTATACTGGCTCTGTTTTCACCCGACAACTCGCAGGTAAGACTTCAGCAATCGAGATCAGTCTTGTTGACAGTACCGGAAAAATTCTCTCGCAAACAATTGTGAATACTGCTGTCAAATGGGAAAATGCTGCATTTAGTCTGACACCTTCGGCGGATGCACCAAACGCGCGTCTCGAACTAAAGCCTTTGTCGGCCGGCAAACTCGCCATCGACATGGTTTCACTGTTTCCTCAAACTTTTAAAAGTAGAAAAAACGGACTTCGGAATGATCTTGCTCAAACGATAGCGGATATGCGTCCACGCTTTGTCAGATTTCCGGGAGGATGCGTTGCGCATGGAGATGGGATAGAAAATATTTACCGCTGGCAAAATACCATTGGTCCGGTGGAGACGAGAAAGCCGCAGCGAAACCTCTGGGGTTATCACCAGACGGCGGGTCTTGGGTACTTTGAATATTTCCAGTTTTGCGAAGACATTGGCGCAATACCGGTTCCGGTAGTTGCGGCGGGAGTTCCCTGCCAGAACTCAGGCACTGGTGGAGGGGGACAGCAGGGTGGTATTCCGATGAACGAAATGAATGAATATGTACAGGAGGTGATCGACCTGGTAGAGTATGCCAATGGTGATATCAATACAAAATGGGGAAAAAAGAGAGCGGAGGCTGGTCACCCAAAGCCATTCAATCTGAAATATATAGGTATCGGAAATGAAGATCTCATCACGGATATTTTTGAAGAAAGGTTTACAATGATCTTCAACGCGATGAAGAAAAAGCATCCTGAGATCACGGTAATCGGCACAGTCGGTCCATTTTTCGAAGGCACGGATTATGAAGAGGGCTGGGAGTTAGCAGACAAACTGGGCGTGCCAAGCGTGGATGAACATTATTATCAGACACCGGGCTGGTTTATCAACAACCAGAACTTTTACGATAAGTACGATCGATCAAAATCAAAAGTTTACCTGGGTGAATATGCTGCGCATTTACCGGGAAGAGTAAGTACGCTCGAAACAGCATTGGCTGAGGCGATCTACCTCGCATCGCTTGAGCGCAACGGAGACGTTGTGACAATGGCATCCTATGCACCTCTGCTCGCAAAAGAGGGACATACACAATGGAATCCGGATCTGATATATTTCAACAACAGCGAAGTGAAACCGACTGCAGGTTATGAGGTGCAGAAATTGTATGGCCTGCACGCAGGCGATCAGTATATCCCCGGCACGCTGACTGTATCGAACAAAGAGGATGCCGTTCAAAAACGAATTGCGGTTTCGGTGGTCCGGGATACAAAAAGCGGGGATTTGATTATAAAAATGATAAACCTGTTACCTGTGGCAGTAAACACTACCATAAATCTGGCTGGCGTGAATATTTTGAATAAAGAGGCGATGAAATTGCTCTTAACAGGAAAGCCAACCGATAAAAAGATATTCACTGTTGGGTCACAGATAAATGTTTCAGAAAATTTTGTCAGCCTGCTGCCCGCCTATTCTTTCACCATTCTGAGAATTAAGTCATAACCTTAATTTAGTTTCGGCAACGGGACCAATTGAAGACGATCCAAATTTAACAGACAAAAAGTTTCCCGGCAATCCAACGAAATTTTACAGGTCTTTGCATACCTTCAGAGTTGTGGATGAGGTGAAAGTTTGGCAGGGTCATACACCTGAGCAACTCATGACGATGCGCGACCATCTTCAAAAATTGAAGGACCAGGGGATTGAGGCAATAGAAGATTAGGCATGAAAGTTTAGTAATACTCCAGGAGAGTCACTTCATACGGTATTGCATCGCCGGGTAATAGCATTTCTTTTCGTACCGGATATTTATTTGCATCATAGACGTACTCAAACCGTACCGTGTAATTTCCTGTTGTCCAAGAAGTCATGTTATTTGTAGTCACGCCCATATAATGATTCTCAAGTGGCACGTTGTAACCCAGGCCAATGGCAGAGCTTTCAAAATAAAGAGAATTGGCAATGTTTAGTTTGTTATAAGGACTGATGTGTTTATCATAGGTGAAGGAATAGGTAACAATATTATCACCGGTTGAACGGTAAATTCTTGAGACCAGCTTTTCGATATTGCCGCCGCTCAAAAGAGATAATGTATCTGTGGAATTGTTTTCCAATGTAAAGCCTTTAAATGTAAGTG
>JACMLD010000237.1 GCA_014379785.1 Chitinophagaceae bacterium | reverse complement strand
TAGCCTCCTTGTTTACTCACCAATTGCACATTGGACCTGGCATCCTGAAGGATTCCTTTTCAAAATGGGCGTTCTTGATTTCGCAGGTGGTACTGTGGTCCATATTTCTGCAGGTTGCGCGGCACTTGCCGGTGCACTGGTACTCAAACGCAGACAGTCCCATATTGAGCATCGTGAAATTCCGCCTGCAAACATTCCTTATGTTTTGATCGGAACAGGTTTGCTCTGGTTTGGTTGGTTCGGTTTCAACGCCGGTTCAGCACTTGGAGCAAATGCCCTTGCAGTTTCTGCATTTGCAACCACCAACACAGCAGCGGCCGCAGCAGGTCTTTCCTGGATGTTCTTTGATGTACTTCGTGGTAAAAAACCTTCGGTTCTCGGATTCTGTATCGGTGCAGTAGTAGGACTGGTGGCAATCACGCCTGCAGCAGGTTTCGTGGCAATCCCCCAAAGCATCTTTATCGGTGTATTCGCAGCGATCGTTTCAAATGTCGTTGTGTATTACAAACAAAAATCTACGCTCGATGATACCCTCGATGTATTCCCTTGCCATGGTGTTGGTGGAATGGTCGGAATGCTGATGACTGGTATTTTTGCTACCAAAGCAGTGAACGGTGCAGGCACAGAAGGTCTGTTCTACGGTGGTACGACATTCTTTTTTACCCAGCTAAAAGGATTGGCTATTGTAGTAGGTTACAGTTTCATCGTTTCATTTGCAATATTCAAATTCATCAACTTTATACTTCCAATGCGGGTATCGAGCGAAGAAGAAGCGGAAGGTCTTGATGCATCTCAGCACAATGAAAAATATCTTCAGGGAACCCTGCTGGTGAAAAACAGCAATGGTGTAATGAAAGAAAGCCTGGTAACAGAATAGAAAAAGGTACAACATATGATGGATTGCGCTAACAATTCCATCGCCGTACCCTTTTCTTTAACACTTAAAATCTAAAACAATGTTACGAAAATTTATGATGGCGTCAGCCGCCATGGGCGTATTTGTTGTCGCTCAGGCACAAGATGCATCAGTACCCGCCACGCCCGCCACAGTCCAGCCCGCTACCGACCCTATCCCTGAAAAAGCACCACTGCTTGTGATCTCCGGTTCAGCCGACGCATATTTCAGGTATGATTTTGCAAAAACAAAAGGAAATAACTATACCAGTTTTACCGGAACCCACAACACTTTCGCTATCGGCATGGCCAGCGTGAAAGTGGAACATAAGGGAGAAAAAGTAGGCGGTGTTCTTGACCTCGGATTCGGTCCACGCGCCAAAGAATTTTCATACAATGATGACGGCATTACCCAGGCAATCAAACAACTTTACGTTTATTATGCGCCGACTGACTGGCTGAAATTTTCTGCCGGTACATGGGCAACCCATGTGGGATACGAACTGGTTGATCCACAATTGAACCGTAACTACAGCATGTCTTACATGTTTACAAACGGTCCATTCACTCATACCGGTCTGAAAGCTGAAATCACAAAAGGCAAACATGGCGTGATGGTTGGCGTGTCAAACGCCACTGATTACCGCATAATCCCTGACGGACAAATCAACCGCAAGTTCTTCCTCGCCCAATATTCTTTTGCACCGACCGACAAAGTGAAATTCTACCTCAACTATGTAGGCGGAGAAGCACCGGATACGTCTAAGTCGAGCCAGTTCGATCTGGTTGCAACGGCAAAAATCACTGATAAGTTCAATGTTGGATTCAATGGCACCATCAACTCAACCAAGCTTTGGGATGGTTCAAAGAACATCTCGGCAAAAAACTGGGGCGGTGCAGCAGTTTATCTGAATGTTGATCCAACACCAGCATTCGGACTGACACTTCGCGGAGAATATTTCAGCGACAAAGATCAGCTGAAAGTGTATAGTAGCTCACCGGTGGGCGGAACCGTTTTCGCTACAACCTTATCTGCAAACTTCAGGGTTGGTGGATTGTTGATAATCCCTGAATTCCGTTTCGACAGCGGCAGTGAAAATCTGTTTGTCGACAAAGACGGCGCATCGAAGTCTTCTTTCGGAAGCTTCCTCGTAGCAGCTGTCTACTCATTCTGATCTATCTTTCTTTTTTCATATGGCAAGCAATCGTTGAGGCCCTTCATTTCTATGGAGGGCCCTTTTTTTGGTTAAAAGAGATAAGTTGAAAGAAATAAGTTGTATATGTACTTTATACTTTCATCTTGCGCCTTTCAACTTTCAACTAACTATGCGCTATTCCTCCCCGCATTGATAATCCCGAAGGAACAACGCATCACCAGTTTTTCGTAAGTGGCCTTGAGTGGATTGTTCGACATCTGTTCTTCGATCTCACGCACACGTGTAATCGCAAATTGCTGAATGGTTGTCAGCGGCAGCACGATGCGTTCCCGCATCTGGACCGACAACTGTTCGACCGGATAATCGGCCATCAGCTCATTCTTACCAGATAATTTGAAAAGATATCTTAGCGTCAGTTCATACTCCGAATAGATCTTATTCCAGATCTCGCCATACTTCGGATGCTCCGAAAGATATTCCGTTAGAGGGAAATAGCATTTTTTCATTGCCATCTCACAATTATCGATCAGCGTTTTGAAGAAAAGGGAATTTGAATACAGTTCCTTTATTTGCGCAAACTTCCCCTGCTTGTCGAGGGACTGCATGGCACTGCCCACACCATAATACCCGGTCACATTTTGCTTCAGCTGACTCCACGCGCCCACAAAAGGGATCGCCCTCAGGTCACGCAGCGAAAGCCTTGCAGAACCGCTCCGTTTGGCGGGACGGCTGCCAATATTTGTTTCCGCATAAAATTTTAGAGGACTTACATGCGACAGATAATTGAGAAAGTCAGGGTGATTTTTCAAATCCACATAAGATGCATAGCTCTCATCCGCCAGCTCTGTCAGCAATTGCTCTTCCTCCGGTTGCAGTGTCACGGGTTTGTTTGAAAAAAGTTCATTTGAAATACCCGCATTCAACAATTGCTCAATATTGAACTGCGCAGAGTCGATCGTCCCGAAGTTTGAACTCACGGTTTGTCCCTGAATGGTCAATTGTATTTCCTTATTCGAAATATTCTTTCCCATCGATGCATAGAACTTATGCGTTTTTCCACCACCTCTTGCAGGCGGCCCACCACGACCATCGAAAAACACCACGTCAATGCCATGCTCTGCCGATATCCTCGTCAGCTCTTCCTTCGCTTTATATATGCTCCAGTTCGCCATGAGGTAGCCACCATCTTTTGTGCCATCCGAGAAGCCAAGCATAATCGTTTGCTTGTTGTTTCGCTTTTTCAGATGTGAACCGTAGACATCGTTTTCATAAAGCGTTGTCATGATCCCACCGGCCTGCTGCAAATCTTCCACCGTCTCAAACAGGGGTACGATATCGATTGTCAGGTCTTCTTTTTTCCATCCGCCCACCATAAACAAACCGAATACCTCCAGCACATTCAGCGCGCTGTTGCACTGGCTTATGATGTAGCGGTTGCATCCAACGGTACCGTTGTACTGTTGAATTTTTGCGATGGCATAAATGCTTTCTATGGCGTCTCTTATAAGTCCCGCCTCAAACAGATTTGGATCCGCCGATGCGGATGCCGATACCAGCGCAGACATTTTTTCATCGTCACTCATGCCTGCATAATTAGCCGGCAACCCCTGGCCCTTTTCTGCAATGGCATCGAGTACCGTGCCATGAACCGAACTTTCCTGACGTACGTCAAGCGAAGCAAAATGCAATCCGAATACATACACTTTGCTGATCAGGCTTTCTACCAGGTGCAGGAACAAACTATTGTGCTGGTAAATCAGTATCTCGCGGATACGATTAAGCGCAGTTAAGATATCCTCACTCTTCAGGTCTGTTCTCTGTCCGGGAATAAAAATATTATTGTACAATTGTTTTTCAAGATCCGAAAGGATGGTGTCAACACCCTGGAAAGTAAGCCGGCGTTTTAGTCGCCTGACTTCCAGGTAATAACATTTTATAATGCCACCTCGAAGCGCTTCGGCCACACGCTCCGTTGTCTCTGCTGTCACGTTCGGATTGCCATCACGATCACCCCCCGGCCAGAATCCCATATTAATCACAGGATTCGTTGCGCTCACCGCATGAGGAAACTGATTTCTCAGAAAACTCATGATCCTGCCCGAAGCATTGTAGAAAACATTTTCAAGGTACCACAAGAGACTGATCGCTTCGTCGTATGGAGTGGGCTTCTGCTTTTTGAAAAAAGGCGTCTTTCCCAGCTGCTGAAGATACATATTGATGAGGCCCGCATTGTTTTCATTAAGGGCCTTTGAAAGATCATTGATGATGCCGAGAACAGAACCCGGATAAAACTGCGTGGGATGTGCGGTCAGCACCAACCGGATGGAAAAATTCTTTAGCTTTTGCTCAAGAGCAGCCTCTTTTTTGTTCTGTACGATCTCTGACTCCAGATGCTTTAAAGAGCCAATCCCATTCACATCATTGATTTCTCTGAACGAAGCGTCTTCCAATGCATCAAAAAGAACTACCTGCCTTTCGGCATACTGAACAAACCGAAACAAAAGATCCAGCTTGTCTTCCTCATTCGTATAGGTGGTCTGCTTCAGAAAAAATTCCTCTATTATTTCCGAAGGACTCTGCTTTTTCTTGTACCCATCCTCACAGTTGGTAAGCAGTAGAGAGAGCAGGATACCCGTCTTCTCAATCCTGTGAAAAGGCAGGGACGTAAAAAGGCTGTTGTAAAGCTGAAACTTAATGCCAACAAAGTTTTTGAATTGTTGCAATCCGCGGTTCGACTGATGGTCCATGTTTAAAACTTAGACGGTGAAATTACTGAAAGCAGGGCGCATCAAAATATTCCCCGTTAATTTTTTTGCAATACTAACGATTGTTATATCCCATGAGCATGTTAACTTCGGTCATCATTGAAAATGTCAGTACAAAGTACACATATCGTTTCCCTCTCCCCGGCAGTGGTCTCCACAGCTACAATCATTATTACAACAACCCGCTAAGGGTTGTATTTTTCCATATTACCATTTGGGCTTTTTTGCTGATACATGAAGGAAAAACATGTGTCTGTATTCTTCTAAACAAAAATCAAAAAGTTAACACGATCATATGCAGGTTTTAAAATTTGGCGGCACATCTGTAGCGAATGCTGAAAATATAAACAAGGTTGTACAAATATTAAAGGAAGCCGCGGCAAGAGAAAAAATTGTAGTAGTGGCATCTGCGCTGGGTGGTACAACCGATGCATTGCTCGCAGCCGGCACACTCGCCTCTGAAGGCAACGAGGCCTATAAGGAAAAACTCAAAGAGCTCGAGCAACGACATCTGGATGCCGTGAAAGCATTGATACCGGTCTCCCAGCAAAGTGGTATTCTGAGTATGGTGAAGAAAAACTGCAATGAGATGGAAGACATCTGCAATGGTGTCTTTCTGCTCCGCGAACTTTCGCACCGCACCAAAGACAGGATTGTAAGTTATGGCGAACTCATTTCGTCCAGAATATTGTCGGCCAGGCTGGAGGCCGACGGTGTAGCGAATGTTTGGAAAGACGCGAGAGAACTCATCATCACCGACTCTCATTTTACCAACGCAACAGTAGATTTAAATACCACCAACGAAAAAATAGAAGCATTTTTCTCGGCTTCCGATGCGGCAGTTTTTGTATTGCCCGGATTTGTGGCGTCAGATGCAAATGGCATCACCACCACACTTGGAAGAGGCGGTTCGGATTATACTGCTGCTATTCTGGCAGCGGGACTGCACGCTTCCTCGCTCGAGATATGGACAGACGTGAGCGGTATGATGACTGCCGACCCACGCCTGGTTCAGAATGCACGGGTAATTCCTCATATATCTTACCAGGAAGCAATGGAACTTTCGCATTTCGGTGCAAAAGTCATCTATCCGCCCACCATTCAGCCGGTCATGAAAAAGAATATTCCGGTCTGGATAAAAAACACTTTCGCACCGGGTGATTTCGGAACCGTGATCGAAAGCGGTACCGTGAAAAACGGAAATAATATCCGCGGCATTTCCAGCATCAGCCGAATTGCTCTGTTGAGCCTCGAAGGCAGTGGAATGGTAGGAATACCCGGATTCTCACGCCGTCTTTTCGAAGCGCTGGCAAATGAACAGATCAATGTCATCATCATCACACAGAGTTCATCCGAACACTCCATCTGTGTGGGCATTGACGAAGTATTCGCAGGCAGGGCGAAAGCAGCGGTCGACAAGGCATTCAGCCATGAGATTGAAACCGGTAAAGTAGATCCTTTGCAAGTAGAAAAAAATCTATCCATCGTTGCACTCGTGGGTGATAATATGAAAAGTCACCCGGGTATCAGTGGAAAAATGTTTGGAACCATCGGAAGAAACGGCGTCAACGTTCGCGCAATTGCACAGGGCTCGTCCGAGCGGAATATCTCGGCCGTCATCGCCTCCTCTGATGTGCGGAAAGCCATCAACGTACTGCATGAAGAATTTTTTGAAACAACCTACAAACAGGTCAACTTATTTATAATCGGCGTCGGTAATGTGGGAAGCAGGTTGCTTTCACAACTCGAACAGCAGAAAGAATACCTGCAGGAAAATCTTCGCTTGCAGGTCAGGGTAGTAGGCATTGCCAACAGCCGCAATATGCTATTCAACGACGAAGGCATTTCGATGCAGAACTGGAAAGAAGAACTGGCAAAATCTGAGGCGATGAACCTGGATCAGTTCGTTAGAAATATTCAGTTGAAGAATCTTCGCAATTCTGTATTTGCAGACGTGACCGCCAATCATGAAGTTGCCGGCTGCTATGCATCCCTCCTTGAGAAAAGTGTCTCGGTGGTTGCCTGCAACAAGATCGCCTGTTCGGCCGACTACAGTTACTATAGAAAACTAAAAGATCTCGCGCGAGAATACAACTGCCAGTTTTTATTCGAGACAAATGTAGGCGCGGGTCTGCCGGTCATTGGCACCCTCAATGATTTGCTGAGGAGTGGCGACAAAGTGAACAGAATTGAAGCGGTCCTCAGCGGCACACTCAATTTTGTTTTCAATAATTATAACGGCGAAAAAAATTTTGCAGACGTGGTGAAAAAGGCGCAGGAGGAAGGCTATACCGAGCCTGATCCACGACTTGACCTGAGCGGAACGGATGTAATGAGAAAAATAATGATCCTTGCCAGAGAGACCGGCGAGAAGATAGAAATGAACCAGATCGACAACAAGACATTTATGCCCGAAAGCTGCATGAAAGGAAGCGTTGCGGATTTTTATTCGGCCATGGCCACCGAGGAAGCACATTTCAAAAAGCTGTACGAAGAAGCACAAAAGGCGGGAAAGAAATTGAAATTTGTGGCGAAATATGAAAATGGAAAGGCTTCTGTTGGACTTCAGCACATCGATCAGCAACACGACTTTTTTCACCTGTATGGTAAAGACAATGTAGTACTATTTTATACTGAACGCTATCCCGACCAGCCACTGGTAGTAAAGGGCGCCGGCGCCGGTGCAGAGGTAACGGCCAGCGGCGTGTTTGCCGATATCACACGCGCTTCAAAAATGTAAACCGGGAAGATGAAATCTGTTACAATACATGCCCCCGCAACCATTGCAAACATTGTTTGCGGGTTCGATATTCTTGGCCTTTGCCTTCACGATCCCTGCGATGTTATGCAGCTTTCGCTGTCTGACCAGCCAGGCATAAGGATTCGTCACCTCGATGATCACAACCTGCCGGTTGATCCGCCACGAAATGTGGCCGGTGTTGCGTTGCTGGCAATGCTCGATGAGCTCGACAATAAACCGGGTTTTGAACTGGTCATAGAAAAACATATCAAACCCGGCAGTGGACTCGGATCCAGTGCGGCGAGTGCAGCAGGAGCTGTGGTCGCGGCAAACCGCTTACTCGGAGATATATTTTCAAAGGAAGACCTGGTGCGCTTTGCGATGTTTGGTGAAAAACTGGCAAGCGGAGTAAAGCATGCAGATAATATTGCCCCATGCATTTACGGAGGCGTCACCCTGATCAGATCTATTTTTCCGCTGGACATCGTCACGCTTTCAGCCCCTCCGATGTTCGTCACGGTCGTGCATCCACAGATTGAAGTAAAGACTTCAGATGCAAGACAGATACTGAGAAAGGAAGTGTTGCTCAAAGACGCAATCAGACAATGGGGCAATATCGCTGGCCTCGTTGCCGGATTGATGAAGGGAGATTATGATCTTATCGGAAGATCTCTCGAAGATGTGATCATCGAACCGGTGCGCAGCATTCTCATTCCGCAATTTGACGAAGTGAAACGTCAGTGCAAGGCGGCAGGTGCTTTGGGCGGTGGTATCTCCGGTTCCGGACCGTCGATCTTTATGCTTTCTAAAGAGGAGACGACAGCCGCAACGCTGGAGATAATCATGAAAGACATTTATACGAAAGTTGGAATAGATTTTAAAACCTATGTTACAACCGTGAGTGCAGGAGGAACAAAAACTATCAACAACGACTGATCATCATGCGCTACTATAGCCTCAATCATCAATCTCCCAAAGTAGATTTTAAGGAAGCCACCATCAATGGTCAGGCACCTGACAAGGGTCTTTATTTTCCGGAAACCATTCCCCGGATTCCAAAGCATGTCATTGATCGACTTTCTGAAATGTCAAGAGAGGACATCGCATTTGAAATTATAAAACCTTATGTCGGGGATACCATTCCTGCAGAACGACTCAGGGAAATTGTGCGTGAGACCATAGATTTTCCCATTCCTCTGAATCCGATCAACGATCAGATTTCTTCGCTCGAATTGTTTCATGGTCCCACACTTGCATTCAAGGACATCGGCGCACGTTTTATGAGTCGTTGTCTGGGCCATTTCATGAAAGGAGAGAACAGGAAAGTAACTGTACTGGTGGCAACTTCGGGCGACACGGGCGGTGCCGTTGCCAGTGGATTTTATGAAGTGGAAGGAGTCGAGGTGGTCATCCTTTTTCCAAAAGGAAAGGTGAGCCGCATTCAGGAGTTGCAATTGACCACTTTTGGAAAAAATATCCGGGCGATTGAAGTGGCAGGCAGTTTTGATGACTGTCAGAAACTGGTGAAAGAGGCATTCGCAGATGAGCAGTTAAAAGAATCAATATTCCTCACTTCAGCAAATTCGATCAATGTAGCGCGCTGGCTTCCGCAGCAATTTTATTATTTTTTCGCGTTGCAGCAATGGAAGCATAAAACGCCGCCGGTCATCAGTGTCCCGAGTGGCAATTTTGGAAATATCTGTGCGGGCATACTAGCGCATTTGTCAGGACTGCCTGTGACGCATTTCATTGCCGCCTGCAATGCCAATGATGTGGTGCCGGTATATCTCGAGACTGGACTTTATACAGGTAAGAAATCTGTGGCAACCATTTCTAACGCGATGGATGTGGCAGACCCCAGCAACTTTATAAGGATAATGGAACTCTTTCACCAGGAACTGAAAATGTTAAAAGACGTTGTAAGCAGTGAAAGCATCTCCGACGAGCAGACCCGGAAAACCATAAAAGGAGTTAAAAATAAATGGAATTATTTGCTGGATCCGCATGGCGCAGTGGGATATACTGCGCTTGAAAAATACCTCAGCAAATTTCATGATTTGAAAGGCATTCTCCTTGAAACTGCCCACCCCGTCAAGTTCCATGATACAATGGAAGAAATCCTTGGGGAACCTGTGTCCATTCCCGCTACCGTTGAAAGTCTCTCTCATAAAACAGCTGTTAAAGATTCCATCGAACCCAACTATCAATCCCTCGTTGCCGTATTAACAAATGTTTGGCGCAATACTTGCATAAACTGAGCCGCCTGACCGTTTAAACAGCACCCCCCATCCCAGACCTTAGCTTCTCACGAAGTCCGTACTATCCTGTGTAATCCCAGCTATTTTATTGATCACCAAAGAATTTGTATGCAAAAGCTATTGTTGCTGGTTATTGTTATTCCATCCATTTTAAATGCTCAAAAACTCAACCTGGAATTGTTCGGCGGATTCGCAAATTATCAGGGTGACCTGCAGGAGCAGAGATTTACTACCAATCAATCGAGGGGGGCATTTGGCATTGGCGCACGTTATAATGTAACTGATCATTGGGCGATTCGCAGTCATTTCAGTTATGCAAAACTTGCAGCCTCCGATAAGTTTAACAGTGATGTATTGCTGAGAGATCGAAACCTGAATTTCGAGACAAAGATTACGGAACTGAATCTGCTTGTTGACTACAGCCTGTTTAGTTTGAATGATAAAAAACTGACACCATATGTGTTTGCGGGTGTCGCTGCATTTCATTACAATCCATATACTTTCGACAGCGCTGGCAGCAAGCATTTTTTGAAGCCATTGAGTACGGAGGGACAGGGACTGTCACAGTATCCTGACCGCAAAGAATATAAACTGACGCAGATATCCATTCCATTCGGATTGGGTGTACGGTGGAGGGTTGCCGATAATATCGTGCTTGGTTATGAGATTGGTTTGCGTAAGACGTTTACTGATTATCTCGATGACGTAAGCAGCACATATGTAGACGCAGCAATACTCGCAGCAGAGCGC
>JACMLD010000236.1 GCA_014379785.1 Chitinophagaceae bacterium | reverse complement strand
TTGGTTACGATAAAGCTGTGCGGGTCGGCTGCGTCGTGGTGTTTTGGAAAAGCGGTGATGGTGATTTCCCCGATGGTCACCGGTTGGTAGGCGGAGAAATGATATACCTGTGATGGTTCAATTTTTTGTTTTCCTCCTTTGAGAGTGTTGCCGGTGATATAAACAGGGAGTTTGTATTTACGTGAGATGACCGGGAGTCCGAATATATGGTCGGTGTGTTCGTGTGAGATGAATATTGCTTTTACCTTGTTTATATTCAAACCCATCCTTTCCATTCTTTTTTCTACTTCGCGGCAGGAAATGCCGGCATCTATCAGAACTGCTTCTGTGTTGTTGCCGATGTAGTAGCAGTTGCCGTTTGAACCAGAGTTTATGGATGCAATCTGTAGTGACATTGACTGCGAAAATACGGCATGGCGGTCAAAGCATCGCTAAAATTGTTAGTCTTCGAATTCGAAGTGGAAAAGTATTTTGGGGTGAACGCCGAGTCCTTTTGCGATATTTTTTATGGTGACGATCCGGGTGTCGTGTTCACCGTTGATGACTCTGTAAACGGTTTTGGTTTCGATGTTACCGTGTGCGGCAACGTCGGCGGGCGTCATACCTTTTGCCTTGATCAGCTTTTTTAGGTTTTGTCCAAATGCTTTTATGTAAGCCTGATCCTTCACGAGGTGAAGTTGCCGATGAGTTGAAAAATAAAATTGTCATATTTGACATTATTGGGATCAATTTGTAATTTCACCCTGAAAATTTGTTCATAAAACTTTTCTGACGGGTGATTTCATCCATGCTTCGAACCTTTTTTGAGGCAAATTGCATGAAGTCGATATAGCTTCCCAGCTTACTAGCCCGTCCTTTGTCAGTCAAGGTATGGAGAGGCGGTCCCACGATAGCGATTCAAAGAATTTTGCTGCATTTATCCAGGGCGATGAATCGGGCTTTGATTATTTTTTTAATCAGTGGTACCGTGGTTGTTGTGTGTATGCATCGGGTATTGTGCACGATGATATGGTGGCCGAGGATATTGTGATCGATGCATTTGTTATTCTCTGGGGTCAGCGCGAAAAATTTGTGTTATGCGGGGCGATGAAGTCTTATCTCTATACGATTGTGCACAATGGTTCGCTCAAGTATTTGCGGGGCCGGGTTCGTGCGGATCGGCGCGAGCAGGTGTGGCAGGTGTGTCTTGGCGAAACGGAGCAGGCACCTGTACTAGAGAATCTGATCAGGGCGGAGCTGTATACGCAACTTGAAAATGCGGTGAAGGAGTTGCCGGCACAGTGCAGCCAGGTTTTCCGGGGTTTGTATTTTGAGGGAAAGACGGTGCGTGAGGTGGCGGAAGAATTGTCTACTACGATTGGAAATATAAAGTCGCAGAAAAACAGGGGACTTTTCCTGCTTCGAAAGTTTTTTTCTACCCCTTATATCCTTTCCGGCCCCCTGGGGATTTACTTTTCAGCTACCCTTTTTTGCTAGTCGGTTAATTCAGTAAATTTATTAAATGAATGATTATCCTGAAGGGAACGGCTCCCGATGGGAGGAGGCGAAGCGTGTATCCGGTTTGATTGCTGGTTTTCTGAGCAATTCATTAACGGAAAGTCAGCATCGTGAATTGAATCTATGGATCAATGAGAGTGACAGGAATCAGGTTTTGTTTGAGGAGTTGACGGACAAAAAAAATATCAGCGCATCGTTGAAGTGGATGGAGGGGTTGGATAAGGAGAAAGCGCTGGCGGTCGCCAAGGATCGGATAGCTACCTATGGTGAGCGAAAAAAAATTGCTTTTTCTCCTAAAATACTGGTGACCTGGATTGCGGCGGCATCGGTAATAATTGTAGGCATTGTTCTTTGGAGTCAGCGAACAGAAACTAAAGAGGGCAAATTGCTGGTGGAGGGTGTAGATACATTGCGTACTGATCATGGTCCGGGTATGGAAGGTGCCGTTTTGATGCTGGCAGATGGTACCGAAAAAATATTGGGTGATGGTATTTCCGAATTGCCGGATCAGGGAGGAGCTAATCTGACACATGATTCTGCGGGGAGGCTGAAGTACAGTGGTGATGGCATTTTATCGGAGACGGTTGTCTATAACAAATTAATCACGCCCCGCGGAAAGCAGTACCGGGTAGCGCTGTCGGACGGGACCGTTGTTTGGTTAAACGCAGCGTCGTCAATATATTACCCGGCTGCTTTCGTCGGCGGTGAGAGGACAGTAGAAATAACGGGCGAAGCATATTTTGATGTTGCCCATGACGCCGAGCATCCATTCATTGTAAAGGTTAAAGGCCATAATATAAGGGTTCTCGGCACTTCATTCAATGTAAATGCCTACGAGCAATCTTCAGAGGTGCTGACTACCTTGTTGAACGGTTCTGTGCTGATCACTGACTCCACGAAAAATTTTCCGCAAACCCTGACGCCCGGGCAGTCGGCGTCCACAAATCTCGGTTCCAATACCATTACACGGATCGATACGGATCTCGCTGTAGCATGGAAAAACGGCTGGTTTATTTTTCGGGATACGAAAATTGAAGACATCATGGCTCAGATCAGCAGATGGTATGATGTTGACATTGTTTATCGCGCTTCGCCGAAGCAGCATTTCAATGGAACCATTGGAAGGAATGTACCTGTATCTGAATTGCTTCATCTACTCGAAGGCACAGGAGACGTGCACTTCGAAGTAAAAGGAAAAGAAATCATCGTAAAACCCTAAAACATTTTCTATGATAACCTAGAGAGCAGGTGGTTCGGGAAAAAACCGGCAGTGGTGGAACACTGCCGGGTGATGTACCCGGGTCACCCAAAAAAGAAAAACTGCTTAGACTTTGATTGATTAACCCAGGCAAACCAAAATTATGCAAGAAACTGCTTATGGCAATCGCCTTGTCCGGTCTTTAACCAACCGGCAAACCTTATTCACTATGAAATTCCTATCCATATTTATATTGATAGGGTGCCTGCACGCCTCTGCGGTGAGCAAGGCGCAGGTCGTTTCACTGTCCTGGAAAAACGCCCATATTGAAACAGTATTCAAAGACATCAGCAGGCAGGCAGGCGTAAATTTTATCTACACACGCGAGTCAATCTCAAACACTAATCCAGTAACGGTTGAATTAAAAGAGGTAAGCCTGGAACAGGCGCTGAGAGCTTGTTTCACCGGTCAGCCGCTCAATTATTCAATTGAAGGGAAATATATCACCGTTAAGTCGGCACCACTGGTTTTAAAAACGGGAAATTCAACAGATTTATCGGGGATTGTCACCAATGAAATCGGGGAACCGTTGGCAGGAGTCAGCATTTCGATAAAAAATTCAGACCGTATTTATTCTACTGACAACAACGGCGCATTTGTGATACGGGGTGCCGACCCGGCTTCTGTGCTGGTTTTTTCTTCGGTAGGATATGAAACAGTCTCAGAACAGATAAATGGCAGGAGCCGCGTAGCCATCAGATTGCGCGTTTCGGTGAGCAGGTTGGATGAAACGGTTGTCATAGGCTATGGAACTACCACACGAAGATATAATCTGGGTTCTGTCGGAAAGTTAAGTTCAGCTGACATCGAAAAACAGCCAGTGAGCAATATATTGTCAACGCTCGCAGGCCGAATACCCGGCGTCATCATCACCCAAAACAGTGGATTGCCAGGGGCAAATATTTCTGTCCTCATCAGAGGAAGGAGTTCGATTCAAAGCGGCATCACTCCACTGTTTATCATCGACGGTGTGCCTTTTATCGGTTCTTCCGATCGGATTACTCAATTGGCCGGACAGGTCAATGCAAATAGTCCATTCAGCACCATCAATCCGGCCGATATCGAAAGCATTGAGGTGCTCAAAGACGCCGATGCGACCGCCATTTACGGGTCAAAGGGCGCAAATGGAGTGATATTAATTACAACAAAAAAAGGGCTGGCAAACAAGACATCGGTGGACCTGAATGTCTACAATGGATGGGGCCGTCCGGCAAGGCTGGCAAAGCTCATGAATACGGAGCAATATCTTAGTATGCGGCGCGAGGCCTTGGCAAATGATACACTCATCCCCACTCCTGCCAATGACCCTGACCTGACGTTATGGGATCAATCGAAGTATACCGACTGGTCCGACGAACTGATCGGCAACATCGCCCGCCAGGATAATTATCAGCTGACAGTTTCAGGTGGTAGTCAAAATACGAGATTCAATATCAGCGGTAACTACGGAAGAGAGAAAACAGTGTTTATAGGAAACTATGGCGGCAACAGGTATTCGCTGACCATGTCCATGGCCCATCAATCAAACGATAAAAAGTTTACAGCAAATTTCAATGCCAGCACGAGCAAAGCAGAAACGAATTTGCTGCCTGAGGATCTGACACGTTTGAAAACCCTGCCTCCCAACTATCCGGGTTTATTTGACTCTTTGGGAGGATTGGTGTGGCAGTACAATGGCAATTCGCTTTATAACCCGCTGGGCATTTTGAGGAACAGGTATAACTCCGATAACGAAAGGCTCGCTTTCAATGGTGCGGTAAACTATAGGTTATTACCTTCATTGACCATTCGTGTGAATGGTGGTTTTACAAAGATCGGAAACGATGAAAAACTCATTTCGACGATTGCTGGGCAGGACCCATCTTCCTCGCCTCTCGGATCCGCTTCGTTTGGAAGCAGTAAAACAGATAACTGGATTTTCGAACCACAGGCAGAGTACAGTACCGGAAAAGCACAAAAAAGTTTGTTGAAAATACTTTTTGGAGGGAGCTGGCAGGAATCGAAGTTTAACTCGTCGCTGCTTTCGGGAACCGAGTACACTTCTGATGCCTTGATAGAAAGCATTGCGGCTGCTGGCCGGGTGACCGCGAAAAATTCGGAAGCGCTTTACAGATACAGTGCAGTGTTTGGAAGAATAAACTATGTCAATAGAGGAAAATATCTGGTGAATATGAGTGGTCGTCGCGATGCTTCCAGCAGATTCGGACCAGGAAAACAATTTGCCAATTTCTGGGCAGCCGGTGCTGGATGGATTTTCTCTGAATACGATCTGGTGAAAAAGAAACTCGCCTTCCTGAGTTTTGGAAAAATTCGCGGCAGTTATGGTACTACCGGCAATGACCAGATTGCGAGCTATTCATTTCTTGATACCTGGCGAACGACTACCCAATCATACCAGGGCCAGCCCGGTCTGATTCCATCCCGGCTATTCAATCCGGATTACAGCTGGGAAGAGATCAGAAAGACCGAGCTCGGTCTTGAAATGGGATTTCTGAAAAATAGAATTTTTATCACTGCTGGCTGGTATAGGAACCTTTCTGTTAATCAGATCATTTTATACAATCAGCCATCGCAGACAGGGTTTACCAATATTCTGAGGAACTTTCCAGGTCGCGTCGAAAACAATGGTTGGGAATTTGAACTAAAGACAAACAATTTATCCGGGGGAAAATTGAACTGGTATACAAGTTTGAATCTGAGTGTTCCGGTAAACAAACTGGTCAGTTTTCCTGACCTGGCGACTTCTAGTTATGCGAGCGACTATCAACTCGGAAAGCCACTGAATAGCAGAATAGGTTATAGATACACAGGTATCGATCCCCTTACCGGTCTGTATACTTTCAAAGACCAGAATAAAGATGGAAAGCTGGATAAGTCTGATATGGTATGGCTGGGCACACGTGATCGCAAATGGTTTGGGGGTATCGTTAATAATCTGACCTGGAAAGGCTTTGAGCTCGATTTTTTGATCGAAGTTGTAAAACAACTTGGGATTGAACCGGTATTTGCCTCGTCTTCGCTGGCTGGAACGTATTATGCGAATCAACCAGTAGAAGTTTCCAATCGTTGGCAACAGCCGGGCGACAATGTCATGTATCAGCGATACCTGTCTGCCTTCGGTTCGGCGGCTTATTTCGCCGGAGGAAATGCATCCAGTTCAGATGCGGTTTTGACTGATGCATCATTCCTAAGGCTAAAAAATCTTTCATTTTCCTGGCGTCTTCCCGAGAAAGTTGTAAAGAAGGCTCACATGACTGGTACGAGGCTGTATCTGCAGGCGCAGAATCTGATTACGCTTACGAGTTATAAAATTGGTGACCCTGAAGCGCAGAGTATTATTTCAGTCCCGCCGTTGAGGATGATTACAGCGGGCATTCATTTAACGTTCTAAATTGTTTTGTATGAAATCTGTCTTGCTATACATTATTCTTGTGGCGATTCTCGTATCTATCGGGTGTAAGAAGTTCGTCACTGTTGGGAATCCTCCGGATCAAACCTTAAGTGATTTTGTTTTCATGACGGATGCAACGGCCACCAAAGCGGTAACAGGCATTTATATACAGATGATGACCGCCAGCGAATCTTTTGCATCCGGGGGAATCAGCTTGTACAGCGGGTTGTCGGCCGACGAGTTGACGTATTACACTGCCTCTGCAAGAGATGAGTTTTTAAAAAATGAAATTGGGAAGGTTGGCGAGAATACCATTTCAGCCAACTTCTGGAAGCCTGCATACAATTTTATTTATTCTTCGAACCTTTGTCTTGAAAAACTGGAAACCGCTGCTTCGCTTTCGCCAGCTGTTAAAAAGCAACTCAAGGGCGAGGCGCTTTTTATCCGCGGATTTACATATTTCAATCTTGTAAACCTGTTTGGACGGGTGCCATTGATAACCAGTTCGGATTACCGCATAAACGCAGTGAAGGCAAGAACTTCAGAAGAGGAGGTCTACAAACAAATTGAAGCGGATTTGCTGGAAGCGGAAAATCTCTTATCCGACAACTATACCGATCTATCGGGCCTCAATAACCGGACGAGGGCAAATCGTTTTGCGGCAACAGCGCTACTGGCAAGGATGTATCTGTATCGTAAGAACTGGATTGAGGCAGAAAAAAAGGCGAGTGCGGTCATTGCATCAACTACCTATGCATTAGCCACAAACCCGATAGATGTGTTTTTGAAAACCGGAAAGGAAAGTATCTGGCAGTTGCAAAATGTGGTGACGACCATCAACACCTGGGATGGATTGCTGATCATACCGGCGTCTGCTGCTGCGTTTCCAACTTATGTGATGCGTGACACGCTGATAAATTCTTTTGAGGCTGGGGATAAAAGATTTGTCGCCTGGACTGCTGGCAGGGTTTATAATTCTGTTCCCATCCGATACCCGTTCAAATACCAGGTTCGACAGGGTACGGTATCCAAGGAGTTTTATACAGTGCTAAGACTGGCAGAACAATTTCTTATACGTGCCGAAGCAAGGGCCCAGCAGGGTTTGCTGCAACCGGCAAAGGACGATATCAACATGATTCGCACAAGAGCGGGACTAGCAAATACTGCCGCATCTTCTCAGTCGCAAATACTCGATGCCGTTCTGAAAGAAAGGCGGGTTGAACTCTTTAGTGAGTGGGGTCATCGTTGGTTCGACCTGAAAAGACTTGACAAGGCGCACGGAATTTTGTCGGTCTTGAAACCTGCCTGGCAGTCGACTGATGTATTATGGCCTATTCCAACTGATCAGTTGTTGTTGAATCCTTCGCTTATACAAAATCCGGGTTACTAAGGCCGCAATCAATTCAAATGGCCTCCCTAAGGCACTTATTCCTGGATTGTAATAATATTTAAACTCAAAAAATGATGAGAAGTTTTTTGCTATGGACTGTCTTTTGCATATCGGGCTACCAAAGTCTTTGCCAGAAAGACTTAGACATCGGAGACAAGCTGCCGGAAAAAGTATATGACCTGCTAGAAGCCGGCTCGAAGACTCCAGGAAAAATGAGTTCCTATAAAGGGCAAAGCCTGGTGGTAAATTTCTGGTCGAATTACTGTGGAACTTGTATTGAATCTATGCCAGAAGAAGAGCGATTACAGAAAATGTTTGGCGATTCTATAAAGCTTGTGCTGGTGACAAGCAATACACAGCGAGAAGTAGATGACCTTTTTAAGAAACGCAAGTTGAAATTCCCCGAACTGAGATGCATAACTGGCGATAGTCTCCTGAAAACATTTTTTCCATATTCGAGTGTGCCATATCTGATTTGGATCAATGCATCTGGAATAGTGGCCCATATTACATATGGCAACAAGTTTATTGAAGAAAACATCAGAGATTTTGTATTAGGGAAAAAACTAGACATGGGTAATGAGAAATCAGAGTTTCTCAATTTCAATTATGACATTCACCTGGTGCAGAATGATGGTGTGCCGAAACGGCTAAGGTATTTCTCAGTGCTCACTGATGAGTTGAAAGGTGTAGGTAGTCTGACAGGAAGAAAATATGACTCCACCGGCGCGGGCTTTAGGGTGGCAAATGGCAGGCTGATTGATTTATACAGATATGCTTACGGCGGATTTCCGAAGTGCAAATTCGAATATGACGCCTCAGTTTGTTTGCAGGTCAGTGACAGCGCTGCATTGTTAAAACAGTACAGCTATGAACTAAAATTACCTATCGGAAAGAAAGAAGAATGGCAGCATTATATGCAGGCAGATTTGGATAAATACTTTGATTTCGATATCAAGATCATTCCAACTTCTGAAGGCAAGGAAATGTTGGTTATTTCAGAAACGACAAAAAAGTAGCGATGAAACGAATTATAGTTGTTTTGATTTCAAGTCTTGCTTTTTTCACAGCCAGCCAGGGTCAACGACACCTGGATGTAGGGGATGCTGTACCCGAAGAAGTCTTTACCTACCTGAAAAAAAAGGCGGGGAATGTCGGAAGTGGATCAGATTTCAAAGGTAAGAATCTAATTTTAAATTTCTGGAATCTGTACTGTTATTCATGTATGATGAATATGCCAGAGGATGACAAAATTCAAGATCGTATTGGAGACTCATTGAAATTAATCATGATCACGAGTAACAATCCTGAGGAAATTAATAAAAGCTTTAAAAAACATAAGCTGGTAATACCCAAGTTGGCTTTTATAACAAGTGATACCCTGCTGAAACGCCATTTTCCGTATATAGGGGTGCCTTACCTCATATGGATTGACAAGTCAGGTAAAATTTCTCATATGACGGATGGAGACAAGCTCACAGTGGAAAATATCAGGGCGTTTGTCAAAGGCGAGAAACGGGACATGGGTTATGCAAAAACCGAATTTGAATCGTTTAATAGCAATATCCACCTGGTGCAAAATGCACGGGTTCCAGATTATCTTTTGTACTTCTCCATTTTAACAACGGAACTGAAAGGAGTTAATCCACGGGTCGGGCAAAGGTTTGATTCTTCAGGAGCAGGGGTTCTGGCCAGGAATCAACGATTGATTGATCTATATCAATATGCATATAGTAATCGCACAGCATTTGCAGACAATGGCAAAATGGACGTACAGCTTTTCGTTCGGGATTCCAGCCAACTCAACACACTGTATTCTTATGAACTGAAGTTGCCTATAGAAAAAAGGAGGGATTGGCAGATTTTTATGAGAGAAGATTTGCAAAGGTATTTCCCCTTCGAAATTTCAGTAAGTCTTAGCGGACCACAAAAACTGCTCATTTCGGATAGAGTCGAGAAACCGGTGGTTGGAAATATGAAATCTGTTGTGTCGGACAAAACCGCAGACAAGATTACTGTCAAGCCGGAATTTAAAACCTTTGATGATAAGGTCCATTTGATCAGGAATAGAGGCGTGTCAGATCATCTTGTGTATTTCTCGACCCTGACAAAGAATTTGAAAGGGATTCCAGCCGGAATGGGTCGGCAAACGGACTCCTATGGGGCCGGCTTCCTTGTTATAAACGGTAGGTTGATTGATATATTTAGGTGTGCCTACGGAGGCTTCCCGGCCTGCCGATTTGACGATGATGGGTTCAAACTTTTGGTTCAAGATACAAGTCTTTTATACAAGATATTTTCATACGAACTAAAGCTGCCGATAGAAAAAAAGGAAGATTGGCAGACGTTTATGCGGGAGGATCTTCACCGATATTTCCGCTTCGACGTTTCGGCTACCGTGGTGGGTAAACCGAAGTTGGTTATTTCTAATCGGACAGAATAATCATCAAAGGTGCCTGCCTAGCACCCTTGATGATTATTCTATTGCTTTTTAACAGGGTAGATATCAGGATCGTAGAGGTCAGGAATATCCAAAAGCGGCTCTGATAAATCCCGTTCTGCTCTAACAGCACACATTTTTCCACCTAAAGGCAAACAGTTAGGAATGGTGAACTGTCTCTCATAAGAATATGGATTGAACACATCAGGACTTTCGGGATCACCAACAAAAAGATACCAGTTCTGAGATTCCTTTTTTTGCTCCGGAGCAGTGAAGGCACTGAACCCGATCGCCAGAAAGAGGGCTAAAAATCCAGTTAAAAACTTTTTCATAAAAGATGATTTTAGTTATTAATCGTGGCAGCCGACTGTTATTAGAGTTTGACTAACACTTATACCCAAACAAAACCTTGTCACGGTAAATCAAGGGTGCTACTTTAGCACCCTTGATGAAAACCTTACTGTTTGTTTCTGATGTCGATTGCAGGATCAGAAAGATCAGGAATATCCACAAGCGGGTCGGATAAATCCTGTTCTGCTTTCACAGCACATCTTTTGACTCCTGCAGGAAGACAATTCGGAATTGTTGATTGCCTTTCATAAAAGTATGGATCCGCAACCTCACTAGCGTTGTTCGGGTTACCTACAAACAGGTACCAGTTCTGAGATTCCTTTTGCTGCTCCGGAGCGGTAAATGCACTGAAGCCGAGCGCCAAAACAAGGGCGAAAAAACCAATTAGAAACTTTTTCATAAAAAAGATGATTTTGATTTTTGGAATTGCCTACTAGTTTTTACAGGTGTTCGGCGAAGCCTGTTTATTGCAATAAAAAGTTGTTTCTCGTTTTTCTCCAGTTTGAAGGCCAGCCAGGCCAGTATAGCCAATACACCGTTCAACAGAAGATGCTGTTTCCAGGACAGCGTCTGAATAATACCGCCGCAAGAACAGGGAAGGTCGCTCGAAGTGCTAAGCATGTAGGCTATATAAAATGTAAAAACCGACATCAAGATGCATGAAGCCATAAATCCCCATCTCCTCGATGCAGGAGTCAACAGCATGATCGAGATGACCAGCTCAACTGCAGGCACACCATACCCAATAATGTCTACCAATCCTTCCGGCACAGGCGATTGCCGAAGCGAACCCCTGAACGCTCCAAAGTCCAGATACTTACTCAATGCCGTATAGGTAAATAGAAAAATAAAAATCGCTGACAGGGCAGGTAAAATAAATTTTCTCATGAAAAAGGTTTGTCCGATAAAGGTGAGCCAGGAACCAACCTGTTTCCAAATCTATTGATGTGGATTGTTGAACAAATAATGTGGCAGAAGGAAGATAAAAAGGATTACAGATCGATGTCGGATTGCTGCTCCGCATCTATATCGTGCAGATTTCTTATCCTGCCGGGCGTAGTATTGAAATGCTGACGAAACGCCTGTGTAAATGTGGAGACATCCGCAAATCCAACTTCCAGCG
>JACMLD010000235.1 GCA_014379785.1 Chitinophagaceae bacterium | reverse complement strand
GTGTAGCGGTAAACTGATCAGCCAGGCCGGCATATCTGAGCGCTTCGGTAAAATAAAATTTGAAGTAGTATGAACACTGGGCAAGGGAAGTATCAGCAGAAATATTTTTCATCACGGCTTTTCTTTCTTCCGGAGAAATGATTCCGGTGAGTACGGCCAGCACATAGGCATGCTGACTCAAAGACTTTTTATCCGGCAGGTCGGCAACCAGTTTTTTCTTCTCATCGAAGCACATATTCTTTACGGCTGTTTTTATTTTTTCTGCCTGTTGCTCATAGTGGGTAGTCCGGTCGTTCCAACCAAAGGCCTTGTATAAAAGAGCTGCCTTTTGTAAGGTATAGACATATTGAAGTGAAATCACGGAAGATTGTCCGGGGTAGGCTCCCGGCGGAGCGCCATTCGTCCAGCCCTGTCTTACCCAGTCTACAAAATCCCACCACTCTGTTGCACCCACCATACCGGAAGCATCCATACGTTGTTCGTACCAGTCCAGCACACCCGTAACTCCCGGCAATAATTCCTTTATCAGCTTGTCGTCTTTGCAATGCATGTAGTAGTCGTGGATCATAGTGATCCACACCAGCGAAAACGTGGGGATGATTTGAATACGATTGGTAGGATAGCGGCTTTGTGTGAGCCCATCTGGAAATCTCGAATCATTCAGCGCAATCAGTGCATTTCGCATCAGCGTGGTATCACCGGATACATATGACGATACCAGTGATTGGATTCTCGCATCTCCGGCATACTGGAGTTGCTCGTAGTACGGACAATCAAAGAATGTTTCTCCGGCGCAGAGACGCTGTGTGAGCCAACCGGCTTTCCAGATGGCTGTAAGCGAAGTATCATTGCATTCAAACCGGGCTTTTTCTGCAAGAGGAAATCCGGTAAACGTGCTGAAAAAATCGTTTATCGTCAATGCCTGTTCCTTTGTTTCAATTTCTAAACCGACATAGCGGAAGGTGCGCCACCAGAGCGGACGGAATGACCTGTCGTCACCGCCATCAGCCATCACGATGTCTTCGATACCTTCGATTCTTTTCCCTTCGATCTCGTTGCGGTTGCCTTTTGCATTGTTTTTATCCAGCAGCGCCTCTGCATAAATGAGTCTGATGGTTGCTTCTTTGCCTTTGCTGAATGACAGCGACGGGTATGCGTTGGTGAGCCAGCCCTGGTCGATGAGTATGCTGATTTTTTTATTTGCTGGGATGAGGAGTGGAGACTTTCCTTTTAAAAAATCACCTGCTTTTATATCCGACCTTCTGACAACCGTGAATCGCTGGTTTGTTTCCTGCATTGCAGGGATTTCACGCGGAACCAGTACATAGCCGGTGGGCTCACCGTATGCCTGCATGCTTTTGAGTGGCGAGGCCGGAATCGTTTCTTTGGCGGCAGGCCATGCGAGGACAGCAGGATCAGAGATATTCCAGTTCCAGGGATGTTTGGCTGCATCGAATTGTTCGCCGGGCCCGCCGGCATAAAACCCTCTCACTTTTACATCGAGGGGACGGTAAGCATTGTCCTTTATTACCATCCATGAGCGGTTTGTGTTGACAACGCTATTCTGTAGTTCATCAGCCTGCAGGAGAAATCCCGTCTGATAGGAAATCTGAGCGAGTGGTTTTTTTTCCGCAAAATTCCAGACCGTTGCGCTGATGATATTTTCACCTGGTTTGAGAAGAGCGGCGATGTCGAAACTTTCAAATCTCCAGTGCATCAGGTCGCCGCGGGAAGGGCCGTTGCCAACATATTTCCCGTTGACAAAAAGCTGATAGCGGTTGTCGCCGGAAACGTGTACAATGAATTTGCCGGTTGATGCCGGGTAGGTAAACGTCTTTTTGAAATGATAGACACCAAAGGCCTGGGGATCTTCATCAGGACAGGTTATCCATTTCGCATCCCATTCTTTGTTTAACCATTTCTTGTTTACGAGCGTTTGAGATTGCACTGAAGTTGAAGCGAATAGTAATATGGCAAACAGAACATATTTCATGAATAGTAATTTAAGCCTTTTTGCAAAGACGGTGCTGCTTAGCCTGTAAATTTGTGGCATGGAGAAAAGATTCGGTGTAACAGTTGCTTTTTTGTTTTTTACGTTGCTTGGATATTCACAATCAACCGCCACCTTATCCGGTCTGGTTAGAAATGGTGACGACAAGAATGCGATCGCGTTTGCCAATATCATCCTGAGAAGCGCAAACGACAGTGTCTTTGTCTCGGGAACTGTGACGGGCGAAGATGGAAGATTTTCTCTTTCAGGCATTGTACCGGGAAGCTATTTACTTTATATATCACACACTGGATTTTCGCAAAAAACACAAAAGCTATTGGTTGGGCGGCTGAATTCCTTTTTTGATTTGGGTTCAATTGACCTCAAACCTGAAACTGGTGAACTGAACGAAGTGGTAGTCACTGCGCATCAGGATGGAATTTCGAACAAAATGGATAAAAAGAGTTTCAACGTTTCTTCCAATATCAGCCAGACGGGGGGTTCCGTTCTGCAGGTTTTAAAAAATCTGCCTGGGATCACTACCAGCCAGGATGGGAAAGTAGAACTCAGGGGCAGCGATAAGGTAGCAATCCTGATTGATGGGAAGCAGACGGCTATCACTGGTTTTGGAAGTCAGACCGGACTCGATAATCTCCCGGCATCGGCAATAGAAAGAATTGAGATAATCAATAATCCTTCTTCAAAATATGATGCAAACGGGCAGGCGGGCATCATCAACATCATCTACAAAAAAAATCAACAGAATGGTTTTAATGGCAAGATTGGACTAAATCTTGGCCTTGGCGCAATTTGGGAGAAAAAGGGTAATCTGCCAGATGTCAGACCGCAATACAGGAGAACCCCTAAAATAAATCCTTCGGTTTCCTTAAATTTTCGAAAGAAAAAGATCAATAGTTTTCTTCAGGCTGATTGGTTATATACAGAAACGCTCAATAAAAATGAATTTGTATCCAGGTATTATGACGATGGCAGGATTGTAAAACAGCAGTTAAAAAGAAACAGGAACACACATTTCGTTACAACAAAGGCTGGGGTGGATTACAATATCAACGAAAAGAATCTTTTTACTATTTCTGTTTTGTATGGCATAGAAAAAATCATTGATCGCGGGGATCAGCCATTTTACAGTGACAATGTTTCGAAGGCCGACAGAATCTGGCAATTTCTGGAAGACGAGCTCAAAACAACCGCCGTAGCATCGGCCGGATTTCAACATAAGTTTAAGCAACCTGGACACCTGTTGAATCTTGGTTTCAATTATACATTTCACAGAGAGGACGAGAAATATAATTTTATCAACATTCTTCCTGCTTATACCGGTCTGGATTCATTTAAACTTCTTTCGGATGAACATGTGGCGGATTTTAATCTGGACTACTCAAGACCTCTAAAGAAAGGCAGGATTGAGGGAGGTATCAAATTCAGGTGGCGCAATATTCCGACGAATATGCAATTCAAACCAGGACTCAATTCCCCACTTGACACAGGTGCTGGAGGGGCGGCTACTTATTCAGAGGTTATTCCTGCCGCCTACGGAAATTATATATATGAAGACGAGAAATTTGAAGCAGAAATTGGCTTGAGGATCGAATATGTTGATCTTAATTACAAAGTCAATCCTGATCACAATACATATAAAAGCGATGGCTATAGTTACACGAGACCCTTCCCCAGTGCCAGGATTGCATATAAAATAAATGAAAAAAGCCGGCTGTCTTTGTTCTACAACAGACGTGTGGACAGGCCGAACGAAGTAGATATCAGAATTTTTCCGAAATACGATGATGCTGAGATCGTCAAAGTGGGCAATCCCGCATTGCGTCCCCAGTTTACCAACAGCTATGAACTCGGATTTCGAACAAGCCTGGGAAAAGGATATTTTTATACTGCATTGTATCACCGCAATACAGAAGGAACAATCATCAGAATAGCAACACAGGCGCCACCTTCAACAATTATATATACTGTTTTTCAGAATGCGGGAAAGAGTTCAAATACGGGACTGGAAGCCGTTTTGCAGCATGATGTTTCGAAAACATTTTCTTACAACGGTGCGCTCAATCTTTATAAAACGATCATAAGTGCGTTTGAAGTAGAAAATAAATATCCTGTTCCCTCATTGTATTCTGCTGAAAAAGATAAACTCACATCAGCCAATATTAAAATCAATGCGCTCTTTCGCATGGCAGGGCAGACTGAATTGCAACTGACCGCCATATACCAGGCGCCAGATATCATTCCACAAGGCAGGGTGGGTACGCGGTTTTCAATTGATGGCGGACTCAAAAAAATAATTCAGAAGAGAAAAGGAGAGATGTTTCTGAACGCAACCGACATCTTCAACACGCTCAGGATAAAAAAAGAAACATATGGAAATGGCTTCAGATTATTGAGTACAGATTATTACGAAACCCAGGTCTTCAGAATTGGCTACAACTACAAGTTTTAAAAAGAAACATAAATTAACAAATGGAAAAAACGGATATATTGAAATTACCAATCAGGATGGTGACGGCGTTGTGATCGCCGATGCCGTTTTGCTGGTGCCGGTAAGGAAATAACAGATGATTTCTAACCTTAAAATTTTGCATATGTGGTGGATATACGCCCTCCTTTCTGCTTTCTTTGCTGCCCTCACGGCCGTTTTTGCCAAGGTTGGTATAGAGGGAGTAAATTCAAATCTTGCTACTGCCATCCGGACCGTGATAGTTCTGATTGTCGCCTGGGGTATCGTTCTTGCGAGAAATGAATCGAAAGGCCTGTCCGCTATTTCACACCGCAATCTAACTTTTCTTATTATCTCTGGCCTCGCGACTGGACTTTCATGGATTTTTTATTTCAAGGCACTCCAGATAGGCAAAGTTTCTCAGGTTGCTCCGGTCGACAAACTCAGCGTGGCCTTAACCATTATTTTGTCGGTGATGTTTCTGGGGGAACCGCTCACAATGAAAACCGCGATTGGCGCTGTGTTGATAATAGCGGGAACTATAGTGCTGATTGTATAGTCTTTAACATGATTAACTTTACACATGGTTTTGAGGTTGCTAATTAGTCTGTGCTTTGTGAGTGTACTCGGATCATCCGTATCTGCACAACAATCGCTGTCAAATATTTATGGCAGCGTGACGGAGAAAGGTTCAAACACACCGATAGAATTCGCAACAGCAGAGCTCATCAGGTTACCGGACAGTACCGTAGTACAGGGGACGGCATCAGACAGAAAGGGGAAATTCAACTTTGAACAAATCGCGTTTGGCACTTATCGCATCAAGCTGAGTTTTATCGGATTCGAAGACCATTTTC
>JACMLD010000234.1 GCA_014379785.1 Chitinophagaceae bacterium | reverse complement strand
TCGTGATGATTTTATGGTTCAGCTTCATGATGCGCATCCTTACTATCATTGGAAAAGCAATAAGGGTTACGGCACTGAAGAACACCGTGCTGCGATCGAGGTGCACGGCCTTTGCCCGGTTCACCGCCAGAGTTTTAATATCAGTCCCGGCGCCGGTGTGCAGATAAGTATTTATGAGGATGAGTAGGTTGGCAAATTTGCAGATGAGCAGACTAGTAAATGTGTAGATATGGCGCTTCGCGCGTAATGTGATGAATGTGCCAGGTGCAGTCATTTCGACTCCCATCGCGCAGCGATGCGGGTGGAGAAATCCCCCACTATCAATCGAATCAATGATCGGGGCCTCTCACTACATATGAGGTGACTGTTAAAAATTTCCTCCCGATTAAACCTATGCTTCGCTTTTCATTCTTATTTATGTTCGATTAAAAACATAAAAAATAAGGCATGAAAGCAAAAATCCTTTTCACTCTACTATTCAGCATCGGAATCATTGGTATTGCGAGTGCCCAGCCTGGCCAGCGCTCACGTATGCGCGAAGGTGTACGCAGCGGAGAAATCACCCGCCTCGAAGGCGCCAAGGTGAAACATGACAGCCGTGAGTTCCGCCGTCATCACCGCATCGCCAAGAAAGATGGAGTTATTTCAAAATCAGAACGCAAATACCTGAAGAAAGAACGCAAACACAATAGCCGCAAGTTGTTTCGCAAGAAACACAATAGGCGGAGCCGGTAATGAAGATGTGTAAATGTGGCGCTTCGCGATAATGTGGAGAATGTGATGAATGTGTGCCTGTCATTTCGAACGGAGTGAGAAATCCTGATCAACACTCGTGATTACTGATCGGGATTTCTCACTCCGTTCGAAATGATTGACCCGAGCGAAGCGAGTGCACATTCATCACATTCCTTCACATTCATCACATTCTTTTACACCATCTCCGAAAACCGGCTATTCTTCACCACCTCCCACTCGTCTTTTAAAATGCTGTAGTAGATGGTATCGCGGCGGCGATTGCTGTGCATCTGCATATGACTGCGCAGAACTCCCTCAGGTTTTGCACCGATTTTTACCAAAGCGGCTTTCGCTCTTTCATTCAGATTATCTGTCTTTATCTCTACCCGTTCTACTTTCATCACATCAAAAGCATAACAAAGCAGCGCGAATTTTGCATGTCGGTTCAGGCCGGTGCCGATGAACTCAGGGCCGAGCCAGGTCCACCCAATCTCTACCCGGCGGTCGAAAAGCGAGATATTACCAAGGCTCGAACAGCCGCAGATTCTTTTTGTCTCCCGGTCGATTACCGTAAAAGGCATTCTCTTTCCTTCTTCTCTCTCCTTCAACGCATCTTCAATCCACTGTTCCATTTCTTTTTCATCGGAAAGGTCTTTTGTAAACCATTTCCAGACGTCTGCATTTTTTGCGATTTTGTTGAACTCTGCTGCATCCTCTTTTTTCATCAAACGGAGAATAACCCGCGGTGTCTCCAGCTGGATTGAATCGGGAAAAAGTCTCTGGTATTCGGTGGGGGCCTGGCTCATGATTTCTTTTTTGAAGAATGCCAAGTTCGGGAAAATCTAAATCAATTATGCATTTCTTCCTCCCATTCACCCAGGCCCTGTCTGATCAGTTCAGGCGGACTCTTGGTGTAATCGATGATTGTAGAGGGCACCATACCACCGATACCACCGTCAACAACGATGTCAACCAGTTTTTCAAACTTTTCATAAATCACTTCGGGGTCTGTATACTCTTCTACCATTTCTCCCGGTAGCGAAGTACTCAGAATGGGATGATCCAATTCCTGGATAATGCTTCTTGTAATCAGGTTGTCAGGCACTCTCAGCCCGATCGTGTCTTTTTTGCTCTTGAGGATCTTGGGCACCTCCTTGCTGGCAGGAAGAATAAATGTATAGGGTCCTGGCAGATAGCTTTTCAGCAGGCGGTAAAGCGGGGTTGAAATACTTTTTGTATAGCGTGCGAGATCGCTGAGGTCATAACATACAAATGAGAGTTGCGCTTTGCTGGGCTGTATATTTTTTATCTGGCAGACCCTTTCGATGGCTTTATGCTGAAAGATATCGCAGCCTAATCCGTAAATAGTATCTGTTGGATAAATGATCACTCCTCCATCGCGGAGACATTCCACAATGGTTTTTATATTTCTGGCCTGGGGATTTTCAGCATGAAGATGCAGCAACATATATTCTATTTATGATAGTTCTGATGGCTCAACAAATGCAATTGTCGGGCCCTGAAATGCATATTTCAACTTTCCGTTAACATTATTTTACTATTATCTTTGAGTAAATTTCAACTATGAAATTGACTCCTGTTGAAAAATTTACTTCCATTCCCGTCAGCGACTTCCGCGCGAACTATTACGATCCCATGAAACCCGTGGTGCTGACCGATCTTGCCAGAACCTGGCCTGCGTATGATAAATGGAACTGGGACTATTTCAACAAGGTTGTGGGCAATGTAAATGTGGGTGTTTATAACAATGTGAAGAGCGATGCCTATACACCGGTTAATAAGGCCGACGAATATATGAAGTTTGGTGAATACCTTAACCTGGTAAAACAGGGACCGGTTGGATTGCGGATTTTCCTTTTCAATATTTTTCAGCATGCACCCGAACTGGTGAACGATTTTTCATGGCCGGAGGATTTGATGAAAGGATTCGTGAAAAAATATCCCATGCTTTTTGTCGGCGGGCAGGGTTCTGTAACGCATATGCATTTTGATATCGACCTTTCTCATATACTTCACACGCAATTTGTGGGTCGCAAGCGCGTACTGCTGTTTCCTCACGAAGAGCAGGAAAAACTTTATCGCAAACCTTACGAAGTGATGAGCTTTGCGAATTTTGAAAATTATTCTGATCCGCAAAAAACCAAACTCGATACAACACAGTTTCCCGCCGTGAAAAAAGCGAACGGTTATGAAGTCATTCTTGAACACGGAGATACACTGTTTATGCCTGCCGGATACTGGCATCACATGGAATATCTTGAAGGTGGTTTCGCTATGAGTCTTCGTGCCTTGCAAAATTCCGTTTCGGGAAAACTGAAAGGTGCCTGGAATCTTTTTGGAATGAGATACATCGATACGCTGATGAAGAAAACTTTTCCTATCTGGTGGCATAACAGCAAAAAGGAGAAGGCATTTGGGGCTGCCGATAAGCAGTTGGTTTTAAATTAATAGTTCTTCCGCTCAAAGTCAATACCAGTAAGCATTTGGTTAAATACAAGGATTTTTTTTATAAAAAAATCCATAAAATATTGTTTTTTAACTCAACAGTCTTTACTTTTAAATCCGCTTACGCGTTTATCCAAGGTCATCCTCCCCCAACCATCCAATTTCCGGTTTATTCCAATTTCCCTTAGTCAGATTTTTTTACAACTATCGTTGTACTCCTATACAAAGGTTTCAATATCCATTCAAAGAACATCTTGTTTCGTCCTACCCAGCAAAATTTCCGGCAACACACCCCTTTATTTAATACATAAGATATTAATACACCTCTTTCTTTTTGTGGTTTCAGAGGTAAGCACAGGCCGGCGATTTCAATCGCTGGCTCTTTTTTTTTGT
>JACMLD010000233.1 GCA_014379785.1 Chitinophagaceae bacterium | reverse complement strand
TTATCTGAAAGTGCTGCAGAAGCTGGCTGCTGCCAAATGGCGGACACTGAAAGGCGAAAAAAACCTCTTTACAAAACTGGCAAAGACAACGGACTTTCTCTTACAAAGAGGGTTTGAATCTGATTTGATCCGCGCTGCCATAGAAAAAATCCGAAATTCGGACTCCGAAAGCTGATTCATGTCTACACTTACCATTACGATCGTTCAAACAAGACTTCACTGGGAGGACAAAGCCGCCAACCTGGCGATGCTGGAAGAAAAAATCCTGGGTGTTGCCGGGCCGACAGAGTTGGTATTGCTGCCTGAAATGTTCAGTACAGGATTTAGCATGAATCCGTCCAGGCTGGCAGAAGGGATGGACGGCGAAACGGTCCGCTGGATGAAAGCAGTGGCCGCGAAGAAAAAAGTAATCCTCGCCGGCAGTGTTATCATCGAAGAGGATGGAGCTTATTTCAACCGTCTCATCTGGATGCTTCCAAACGGCAAGTCGGGCGTCTATGACAAACGACATCGCTTTGCCTATGCGGGTGAGGACCAGGAATATACTGCGGGCAACAAAAGATTGATCGCATCAGTAAAGGGATGGAAAATAAATCTGCAGATCTGCTACGACCTTCGCTTTCCGGTCTGGGCACGTCAGCATCAGGCATCCGCGGGTCCGGAATATGATTTGCTCGTGTATGTGGCAAACTGGCCGGAGAAAAGACAACATGCCTGGAAGTCGCTCCTGACGGCCCGTGCCATAGAAAATCAGTGTTATGTGGCCGGGATAAACAGAGTTGGAGAAGATGGCAATGGAATTGTCTACAATGGCGGAAGCACCGTGATTGACCCACTGGGAGAAACGCTGTATCAGAAAGATGGTGATGAAGATCTGTTTACCATCACGTTGCGAAAAGAAGAGTTGGATGAGGTAAGAGAGCGGTTTCCATTCTGGCGTGATGCCGACAACTTTACGATTTTATAATTCAGAGAGTTTATGAAGGCTTATTATAACGGAAGGATTTTTACAGGAGAAGAATTTTTAGAAAGCTATGCTGTACTGGTGGAAAATGGAATGGTGTCTGGCCTGGTTGAAGAGAAAAGTATTCCCGCAAATGCTGACAAGATTGATCTCAATGGACATTTTCTTGCGCCGGCATTGATTGATCTCCAGATTTATGGCGGCAATGATTTTCTTTTTTCTGAAAAGATGAGCATTGAATCGCTTGAACAAACGTATCAATACTGTCTCGCAGGCGGTTGTGCATATTTTATGATCACGCTGGCTACAAACAGTCTCGAAAAATTTGTAGCAGCCGCTGCTGTTGTAAACGAGTACTGGGTCTCAGGGAAAAAAGGCTTGCTCGGACTTCACCTGGAAGGGCCATATATAAACGCCGCTAAAAAAGGGGCACATATAGAAAGCTTTGTCCGGCGTGCTTCGTTGCCGGAAGTAAAAACGCTGATCGATGATTGTCTGGGAACCGTAAAGATGATTACGGTAGCTCCGGAAGTTTGCAGTGATGCAGTGATTGACTATTTATTACAGCAAGCAATAATTGTCTCTGCCGGGCATAGCGCCGCGAAGTATGAAGAGGCGAAAAAGTCCTTTGACAATGGTGTTCCCGCCGCCACACATTTATACAATGCCATGTCTCCGCTGCAGCACCGCGAACCCGGTCTGGTAGGGGCCATATTGGATCACGACAAGGCCGTGACAAGCGTGGTCGCTGACGGAATACATGTTGACTTTGCAGCCATTAGAATTGCAAAAAAAGTACTCGGACCAAGAATGTTTTTAATAACGGATGCAGTAACAACATCAGCAGAGGGCGAGTATCAGCATGTATTTAACAAGGATCATTACACATTGCCAAATGGCATCCTTTCTGGCTCAGCGCTGACCATGATGAACGCCGTGGCCAATTGTGTGCAGCATGCAGGTATTGAGATCGGGGAAGCATTGAGAATGGGGTCGCTTTATCCGGCAAAGCTGGCGGGTATGCAACAATTTGCAGGGAGAATCAAAGAAGGGTATGAAGCGAAGTTTGTGGAGTTCAATGATAATTTCGGTGTGGTAAATATATATACAGACTAAATCATTTGCTGCTGAAACCTGCGGAACCTATGTGCGTTGATTTTTGTTTCATGGCATAGATCAGCTTCTTTGTATACTCCAGTTTGATATCGTAGCCTTCGCGGATTGCTTTCACGGTGGGCACCACTTCAATGTCTGGCACGATTCCCCTGCCATTCTTGGGCAGGTTTTTATTCATCACCATATGAAATTTTGGAAGCCTGAAACGCACGCCGGTATTGGGCAGCGTCACATTCGGAATAAACCAGGCGCTGTTGCCATAGGCACCACCACCAGTTTCCTCTCCTATTATTTTTACATTCGGCTGTCCCTTGAGCGCATGGACAACCAGAGTGGTGGCCGAGAATGAATTGCCACCAGTTAGCATGTATACATCACCGTTATAGTGATGTTTCTTTTTTGGCTTGAACACATGGCGCTCAAAATATCTGAAATGATAGTTGCCATCACTCCGCCGGCTGGTCATAAAAGTCATGAACATGGCAGACACAAAACTGTTTTCAATATTCTGTTCGAAGCGGCTGCGTTTTTTCACTGCGTAGAGAGAATCTGCGAGTTTAAAAGGTTTGGCGGCGAGGTATCTTGTTAGTTTATTACTGAGAGAAACATTTCCACCACCATTACCCCTTACATCGATGATCAGGTGTTGAATTTTTCTCTTTTGCAATTCGCGGAATGATTGCCTGAAGAAGGTTCTCAGCCGGTTGCCGTCTGTGAATGTATTCAGTGACATAAATGCTGTACTACCGGTGGTGTCTATCTGTATACTTCTTGCTCCTGTGAGTCGGTTTTGCCTTCTTTCTTTTCGGCCTGGCTTGTATAAGTTGGAAGTGAACCGTCTGAATGCAGAATCTCTGCGGTAGTCGAAAGGCGCTATGGTAGTCGATTTTTCTGTGCCTGTGCTGTCGAGATAGCTGACCTCCAGTTTATTGCTGTAGCCGAAAACACTTTTATAGAGTCCGCCGAAATTGCCGAGGTTGCTGAGCGACTGGTATTTGTGGTTGATGCTGTAGCCGTCTGTGACCATGAACTGAAAAAGGCTGTCGCGGATGGTGGTCATCGGCAGTTTGTTGATTGCTGTGATAACCGTGCCGCGTTTCAGTGTTGAGTCGCGTCTGTTCAGATTTGAATAAATCACAGCGGTGTCGCTCCAGAATTTTATTCCGAGCGGGAAAGCTGTCAGCTTTGCTGTGTCGAGGTATCTTGAAAAATTTTTCGAATTTTTTATAGATGTGTGTCCGCAGTTGACTTTTGAAATAACATAACTGAGCAGGGTACGGAATGCGGGTTCCGACATGGAGTCATTGATCCGATTGTATCCCATATCGAAATAGTAATCCATCGAATCTTTTGGCGTGTACCAGTAAAGTGAAGGATGAGATTCTTCCAGAATTTCGCGGAAGACGAGATAGTCTTTCTGCAATTTTTCTTTGGGGTACTGGTAATCGGGATTGAAAGCCGATTTTCCTACCGAGCATCCAGTCGCTATCACAAAAATCAGCAGTGGCAAATAAAATATCCTCTTAATCATTCAATCTTTTGACCAGGTTCCTATTTATGAAATGAGTTCCAACCCTGCGCCGTGATATCAAACGTATTACCACCTTTCGTTATTATCTTTTTTCCTTTTTCCGGCTCCGTCATATAACCAATTACGCTAATTTGTTCATTCAGAACAAGTTTGTCGTGGTCAGCCTGGGGAATGGTAAAAAGGAGTTCATAGTCTTCTCCACCGCTGAGCGCGCAGGCGGTAGGGTCCATATCGAATTTAAAAGCGGCGTTTCTGGTATCGTCGTGTATGGGTATTTTTTCTTCGTATAGCACGCATCCGAGGTTGCTTTGTCGGGCGATATGCAGGATTTCGGAACTGAGTCCGTCGCTGATGTCCATCATTGCTGTGGGGGTGATGCCATTTGCTTCAAAAAATTCAATGATGTCTTTTCTGGCTTCCGGTTTCAGCATTCTGCCGATTACGTATTTCTCGCCTTCCAGGTCTGGCTGTACCGCCGGACTTTCGAGAAATATCTTCTTTTCTCTTTCCAGGAAGGTGAGTCCCAGAAATGCGGCGCCGAGGTCTCCGGAAACACAGAGGAGGTCGCCTTTTTGTGCGGTGCTGCGTTTTACAAATTTATCGGGTGCCACTTCGCCAATGGCGGTGACTGAAATGATGAATCCTTTCTGGGAGGTGGTCGTGTCGCCGCCGATCAGGTCCACTCCATATTTTTCGCAGGCGGCATATACGCCTTCGTAGAAGTCGTCCATGGCTTCCATGCTGAAACGATTACTGATGCCGACGCTCATGGTGATCTGCGTTGGAGTTGCGTTCATTGCATACACATCGCTCAGGTTTACCACCACTGATTTGTAGCCAAGGTGTTTGAGGGGGGTGTACATCAGGTCGAAGTGCACACCTTCTACAAGGAGGTCGGTAGTCACCACGATCTGACCGGTCAAGGGTTCTATCACGGCGGCGTCATCTCCCACACCGAGGATGGAAGAGGCGTTGAGAAGTTCGATGTTCTTTGTGAGGTGTTCGATCAGCGCGAACTCTCCCAGGCTGGCTATTTCTGTTCTTTCCTGGCTCATAGCTGTTTTTTATTGTTGATAACGGCGAGGAGGTCGTCGTGAATTTTCCCGTTGGTGGCGAGGATGTGGGGTTGGTAGGGCGAGTAATAATCGCCTTTGTAGTCGGTTATCTTTCCACCCGCTTCTTCTACGATGAGAAAACCTGCTGCACTATCCCAGGCGGAAAGCTTATGTTCATAAAATCCGTCGAACCGTCCGGCCGCCACCCAGCAGAGATCCATGGCTGCTGAGCCGAGCCTGCGTACGGGTATGCCTTTGCGGATGAGTTTTGCAAATATTTCAAGTGGCCCATTGGGTGTTTCAAGATAAGTGTAAGGAAATCCGGTGACGAGGCAGGCGCTCATGAGATCGGCTTCTTCGCTCACGTGAATGATTTTGCTGTTCAGCGTAGCGCCAAAGCCGTGCTGGGCAAAGAAAAACTCGTTGATGAAAGGGTTGTAAACTGCACCCAGGATCATTTTGCCGTCTTTTTCGAGTCCGATGCTTACGCAACAGAGGGGGATGCCATTTGCAAAGTTGACGGTCCCGTCTATGGGGTCAATTATCCATTTGTATTCACTGTCCATCACGATTTCGCCTGCTTCTTCGCTGAGCAGGTAGTGGTCGGGGTAATCTGCGCGGATGACATCGAAAATGGCCTTTTCGGAGGCATGATCCGCTTCTGTCACCAGGTTGTTGATTCCTTCCTTATTTGAGATGGTAAAATTTCCTTCGAAGTAGCTTTTCATAACGGCTGCACCTGCTTCGGCAGCTTTTATCAACGTAGATTTTAGCATGCGGCAAAGATAACTATAACTTCGTAGCACTTAATTCATGCCATTGGTCTCTATTATCATAGTAAGTTATAATGTCCGGAGTTTTCTGGAGCAGTGTCTTTTTTCTGTCACTGCTGCTGTGGCAGGTCTGGATTCGGAGGTGATTGTGGTGGACAATTACTCGTCGGACGATACGGTAAAAACGCTGGAAACCCGCTTCCCGCTTGTAAAGTTTGTAGCAGCCGGAACGAATCTGGGGTATTCGAAGGCAAATAATCTTGGGTGGAAAATGTCAAGGGGGGAGGTAGTGCTGTTTTTGAATCCTGACACATTGTTGGGTGAAGGTGCGGTTAAAAGTTCGCTGCAGATTTTGGAGGACAAAGAAGTGGGTGCTGTCGGTGTGAGAATGGTGGATGGTCGCGGGGTATTTTTGAGGGAGTCGAAGCGGGGATTTCCTTCGCCGGGCACTTCATTTTTTAAGATGGCTGGTTTTGCAAATTTTTTTCCGAAGAGTGGGATTTTTGCGAGGTATTATTTGGGTCATCTGCCAGAAAAAAAAGTGCAGGATGTGGAGGTTTTGTCGGGTGCCTTTATGATGGTTCGGCGACAGATTTTGGTCGAGCATGGCGGGTTTGATGAGGATTTCTTCATGTATGGAGAGGATGTTGATTTGAGCTACAGGATCATGAAAGCCGGATTTAGGAACGTCTACAATGGTATGGAAACCATCGTGCATTTCAAGGGTGAAAGCACGCAAAAAAATGCTTTTTACACCTTTCATTTTTACAATGCGATGAGGATTTTTGTAAAAAAACATTATGGAGAGAAGTCGCGAATTTTTTCCGATTTTCTTGGAGCCGGGATATGGATGAAGAAGTTGGTGGCGGGATTTGGGAAGAGGGGGGCGAAGAGGCCGGTAAGGGGACAGGTTTCTGTTGCGTTGCTAGGCAGTGAGGCGGAGCGGCTGGAGGCGCAGGCGATTCTTGAGTCGGATAGTAAGGTCAAAAGGGTTTATCTGCCGGACGGCAAGATGGTCATTGCAGATGAGTGGGTTGTCTGTGTGGGACGTGGAAGCTGGCGTGAGGCAATTGTAGGTTTGGAGCGGTCCGGCAGGCATTTTCGTTTTCGTTTTCATGCTGCAGGAAGCGGCAGTATTGTCGGCAGTGATTCGAGTAATCATACCGGAACTTATATCACGATATTGTCGGGCAATGCTTAATTTTGACGTTCACTAAACCGATGCCTTGCTCAATGGGTTTGATTGACATTCATTTGCCAAAATCGGTAGCAAAAGCATTGCGATTGCCTGCGAATTCGCCAAAGCGTCAGCAGCTTCGTGTGCTCAAAAAACTTCTCAAGAAGGCCAGGTTCACTGAGTTTGGCCAGGAGTACAGGTTCGACGATATTCTCTTCAGCAAACATATTGGTAACAAGTTCCAGGAACTGGTTCCCACTACGGACTATAGTCGCATTTATGAAAAGTGGTGGCACAGAACCGTGGAAGGTGTTCCGGATGTATGCTGGCCTGGCAAGATAAAATACTATGCATTGAGCTCCGGCACCTCTGAGGCCGCGAGCAAGTATATACCCATCACCAACGATCTTCTGCGGGGGAACCGGATTGTAATGGTCAAGCAGTTGCTTTCATTGCGGACCTACGAAAATATTTCGGTAAAGGCAATCGGCAAAGGCGGATTGATGTTGGGAGGGAGTACCGATCTGCAGAAAGGTCAGGGATATTATGCCGGTGACCTGAGCGGAATCACTGCCAAGAAAGTGCCTTTTTGGTTTACACCTTTTTACAAGCCCGGGAAAAAGATAGCAAAGGAAAAAGACTGGGGTAAGAAGCTCGAGGAGATAGTGGAGCAGGCGCCAAACTGGGACATAGGCTATGTAACCGGCGTTCCGGCGTGGATTCAGCTGTGTATGGAAAAGATCATCGAACGTTACAACCTTAAGAATATTCATGATCTCTGGCCCAACCTTGAATTTTTTCTGTGGGGTGGAGTGGCTTTCGAGCCCTATAAAAAAGGTTTTGAAAAACTGCTTGGCAAGCCGCTGATCTATATCGAGACCTATCTCGCTTCAGAGGGGTTTATCGCGTACCAGGACCGGCAATATGCCAAGGGCATGAAGCTGGTTACCAATGACCATATATTTCTGGAGTTCGTGCCTTTTAATGATGCCAACTTTGACGCTGATGGAAACATGGTGGAAAAGCCGGAAGCCCTGATGGTTCACGAGGTTGAAGAAGGCCGGGATTATGCACTCTTGCTCAGCACAAGCGCAGGCGCATGGAGATATCTGATTGGAGATACTGTGAGATTTGTCGACAAGTCCCGCACCGAAATCGTGATTACGGGTCGCACCAAGCATTTTCTCAGCCTGGTGGGAGAACATCTCAGCGTGGAGAACATGACAAAGGCGGTACAGCTGACGAGTCAGTCGCTCAATATTTCAATCCCTGAGTTTACGGTGGCGGGCGTTCCGTCAGGAAACTTTTTTGCACACCACTGGTACCTTGCCTGTGATGACCAGGCGGATCCCGAAGAGCTGCGCACGAAAATTGATGACTACCTTAAAGCGTTGAATGATGACTATGCGGTAGAACGCAAGAGTGCGCTCAAGGATGTTTTGGTAACCGTGTTGCCGGAAGAGAAGTTTATGGAATTCATGAAACTGAAGGGAAAGGAAGGTGGTCAGCATAAATTCCCAAGGGTGTTGAAAGGAATAATTCTAAAAGAGTGGCAGGACTTTCTTGCCACGGGCAAACTCTAAAAGCTTTGCTGAAATATGATTGAAGTTTTATTGAAAGGGCTTGGACTTGGGTTGGTGCTTGCTATCTCCGTTGGTCCGGTCATTTTCACCGTCATAAAACAGAGTCTTAATAACGGTCATAAGGGCGGCTTCAGTTTCGTGCTCGGCGTGTGGATCAGCGATATTTTGCTTGTGGTGCTCAGCAATGCGTTTTCAGAATTCGTGTCGACATTGATGAAACACGAAAAAATGATTGCCTACCTCGGCAGCGCTTTTTTGATAGCCATGGGTATTTATTTTGTTTTTTTCAAAAAAGTGAAACTTACCAACGCAGAGCAATCCGCAGTACAACGTTTCAGAAAAAGGGACGGAGCACAAATAGCGTTGTCGGGTTTTCTCATCAATACGCTCAATCCGAGCGTCATATTATTCTGGTTGGGTAATGCCGCTGCCCTCGCCGTAAAACATGATCTGCATGAAAGAATAATCATCTTTTCAATTTGTCTGAGTCTGAATATTCTTGCAGACATAGGAAAGGTATTGATGGCAGGTAAGCTGCGACAGAGGCTTACTGTACACAATATTGCCATCGTAAACAAAGTATCAGGAACCATCCTCGTCGTATTTGGAATGGCATTGCTCTATGGTGTAATGTTTCTTGCAGACAAGGTCTGATATTCAATTAGGCATCCGTTAACATTTTTATATGGATGTAAGCGAAATGTTAAACTACCTTCGGTATCAGATGCGTTCAATCCCACTATTATTTATTTTTTGCTTCTTTTTTTCCGCTGGCTTTTCTCAGGCGAGCGATTTTATCGTTGTGAAGAAAAAGAATAACCGGACAATGAAAAGCTATTTTCCCGGTGTTCCGATTTCTCTGCAGTCGGTTGACAACCGGTTTACCGAGGGACTTATTACAGACATCAGAAATGACAGCATCTTTGTACGTCAGTATGATATCAGGCAGGTTCCCAGCCCCTGGGCGATGTACACGATCGATACCGTTGGAAGCTTTATAGTAGGCCTGCATTATAAAGACATAAAGCAGGTGTTTTTCAAACAACGCAAAAAAGCATTTTCCTATATTACGGACGGCACATTGCTGATGGTTGGCGGTGTTGGCTATGGCGTACTCAATGTTGTGAATGGGAAATATCTGAAGGAACCTATTCTGAAAGGAGACAACGGAAAGAGCCTTGCAATTGCAGCGGGTGTTGCGGGTACAGGGTTTTTGTTGAACAGACTCACTCATGGTGGAAAGCCATACAAGAAATACCGCATCGAATACGTTAAGATGCGGGACGTAAAGGACCAGCTAAGAGGTTTTTAGTATGGCAAAACAAACTGAAAATAATTTTCTTTCACGGGCATGGCGCTTTATCAAGCGTCTCTTTCTGATACTTTTTATCGCCCAACTCGTTTACATTATTCTGCTTAGATGGATCGATCCGCCATTTACCGTCACACAGCTGGGCAGTCTTTTCAGCGGGCATGGACTGAAGCGCGATTATGTAGATGCGTCAAAAATATCTACCAACGCAAAACTTGCAGTGCTGGCTTCTGAAGATCAGCTGTTCGCGGATCACAATGGATTTGATTTCAAGTCTATTCAGAAAGCGATGAAGCACAATCAGAAAAGCAAATCCCTCAAGGGGGCATCGACCATTTCACAGCAGGTGGCTAAAAATGTGTTTCTCTGGCAGGGAAGAAGCTGGCTGAGAAAAGCGATGGAAACCTATTTCACATTTATGATAGAATTG
>JACMLD010000232.1 GCA_014379785.1 Chitinophagaceae bacterium | reverse complement strand
GCGCTGAGTACGCCGGCGCTTTTTCTTTCTCCGATCTGCTGACGCCACATGGCGTAGTAGAGTCCTTTTGATTGCAGCAGCTCGCCATGCGTTCCTGTTTCTTCTACATTGCCTCTTTCCAGCACATAGATCCTGTCGGCATGCATGATGGTCGAAAGTCTGTGAGCTATCAGAATCGTTATCTGGTTCTGTTCGGATGAAATAGCTTTGATGGTATCGGTGATTTCTTCCTCTGTCAGTGAGTCAAGTGCCGAAGTGGCTTCGTCAAATATGAGCAATCGCGGCTTTCTCAACAATGCACGTGCGATGGACAAACGTTGTTTTTCCCCACCACTGAGTTTCAGTCCGCCTTCGCCTATCATGGTGTCCAGGCCTTTTTCTGCTCTGATCAGAATATTCTGACAGGCAGCTTTGTTGAGTGCCTCTTTGACGTCTTCTTCTGTGGCGGTCGGATTTACGAACAGCAGGTTTTCGCGGATGGTACCTGCAAACAATTGTGTATCCTGGGTTACAAAGCCAATCTGGTTGCGCAGGTCTTCAAAGCTTATTTCGTTTTCATCGAGACCATTGTAGAGAATTTTTCCTTCGAGGGGTCGATAAAGTCCAACGAGCAGTTTCATCAACGTGGACTTTCCTGAACCGGATGGTCCCACAAAGGCAATGGTCTCGCCATTCTTTACATTGAAGCTGATGTCTTCAATGGCTTTGTGCATCGCAGTCTGATGTTTGTACGACACCTTTTCAAAACTCAGATTCTGCACAGGGCCCAGGTGTTTGGGATGCACTGGCTGTGATTCGGGCGCCTTTTGCATGAGGTTGTGAAAGTTATTTAGGGAAGCTTCGGCTTCGCGGTAGGAAAGAATGATGTTTCCAAGTTCCTGCAATGGGCCGAATATAAAGAACGAGTAAAAGGTAAGGGTAATGACCTCGCCGGCTGAAATGATGCCGCCAAACACCAGCCAGAGAAGCATAAAGAGAATGATCTGTCGGAGCAGGTTTACAAAAGTGCCCTGGATAAAACTCAGGGCGCGGATACTTTTCACTTTTCTGAGTTCGAGTCCAAGTATTTTGTAGGTGTTGTTGTTGAGGCGACTGATTTCCTGCTGTGTCAGACCAAGACTTTTTACCAGTTCGATGTTTCTGAGCGATTCGGTGGTGGAACCGGCAAGCGAGGTGGTTTCCTTGACAATGTTTTTCTGAATGACCTTTATCTTCCGGCTGAGCACACTGGTGAGGAGCGCAAGCAGTATCATCCCGATCACATAGATGGGCATGATCGACCAGTGCAGACGGAAAGAATAGATAGAAACGAAAACAATACCCACGATGATACCAAAGAGAATATTTACAAAAGACACGATGAACTTCTCCGTGTCGGTGCGGACCTTGGTAAGAATTGAAAGGGTTTCGCCACTTCGCTGGTCTTCAAATTCATGGTATGGCAGCTTCATTGAATGCTGTAAGCCATCGGTAAAGATTTTTGCGCCAAATTTTTGGACTACAACGTTGGTGAAGTAATCCTGAAAGGCTTTTGCGATCCTTGATACCATTGCAACGCTGATGAGCAGTCCAAGAAATTTTAAAACACCGAGGTAAAATTCTTCTCTGGGTAATTTGCCTGTGGCTTCGAATACTTTTTTTGTGACGTATTTACCGGATTCCTCATTCAGCACCTGCTTTTCTACAAAACTTCCCTGCTCATAAGGGTGAAGGGCATAGCGGTCAATCAGCCGGCCAAACAGATATGGGTCGAGAAGGGAAAAGACCTGGTTGACGGTGGCCAGTAATAATGCGAGGCCAATCAGCCATTTATAGGGCCGGAGATAGTGAAGCAATATTTTCATACTTAAGATTTATCAGGCGTAGAAGATGTTTACACATCAAATAGCGTACAATTTCGGAAAAGCTGACAAGATTTCTGTTGTCATATGATATGTTTCGTTGTCAGATGGAAGAATTTAGCCTCGGATTGCGTAAATATCGCCGTAGTTGCCAAAATTATCTGACACGAAATCAGGTCCCGAAACCAATGCTATCATGCTTTCGGCGGACTGCCAATCGGGGAATTTGAAGGAATAGGCTTCATCGCGCGCAATGTTGAAGCGCACTTTTCCTCCATAAAGTTCGGTTATCCTGTGAAGGCATGCGATGGCTTTATTGTCAGGTTCCGGAAGCGTATATTCAAAGGAGAGGAATTTGACGGTTGAAGAAAGCCCCTTAAGGACCTCGAGTTCGAAGCCTTCGGTATCTATTTTCAGGAAATCGGGCGTGCCATACTCTTCAATGAGCTGGTCGAGTGTTACAATTTCAACTTTTTCTACCTTGTCCCAGCGGTCTTTCAGTTTCTTTTTCATTCCGTCTATCCAATCCGTGCTGAACGATGACACCAGTGAATTGGATGCTATATAGAAATCTTTGAGTTCATTTTTTGCACCAACGCCTTTTTGCACAACAGTCACCGGTTCGTTTTTGTAAACCTTTTGGAGCTGCTCTACACATTGTTTTTGTGGTTCCAGGGCTATCACCCGGGCCTTGAGCATGAGAAAGGTGCCAACGCGACTGCCCATATTTGCCCCGATATCGAAACAAAGGCTGCCCGGTTCTACAAACTGGCGGTAAAAATTTCGCATCTTAAGCATATTAGCCGTTGGAGCATTCTTCTCTTTATGATATAGCCACTGGTAATAAACACCCAATGTCTTGAGTGAGCGGCGCCATATGCTTTCGAGGTTTATAAGGCCTTTCATTGATAGTATTTATTGTTCTTCGGCGTAGCTTCCTACCACTGCCTTGTTAAACTGGCTTTCCTGCACAAAAAGTTTTGGGACGGTCAGGTAAGCATTTACAATATTGTTGGAAGACACGTAGGCGAGGAGATGATCCGACCAGAAAGCGATGGGGGTCTGGAGTTCGATCAGTTTTTTTGCGGTGCCTCTGGTGATGGCGTAGGCACTTCCAAAATCGTGATAGCCTGCTTTACGAAGGTGCGGTGAATAGGGTCTTGAGTAAAGATTGTTTATGGTGGTATGACTGTAGGTAATTCCGCCCAGCAGTTTTTGAATATGATAAAACTGCTGTTTTAGCCAGCCGCCGGCGGGTCTTTCGATGTTTTTGTCGTAGTCAAAATACAGCATTCCCCAGTCGGCAGGTAGTTCTTTTATTATTTGAGGAAATAACCGGAGGCCTTCTTCTTCCGGCAGAATATCGTCTTCGAAAATCAGTACGCGGTCGTGTCCGTCGCGGATCATGGCTTCGTAACACATTTTGTGACTGATGGTGCAGCCCAGCATACCGGGATTCATCACCTTGCCGTACCGATGCAGTGATTTTGCCTTTTCTTCATCGTAAACTCCATTTTTTTTCAGCTCTTCAATGGAGAATTCTTTGTTGTCTGCCCCAAAAAGAAGTTCGTATTCGAATCCCTCCAGCACTTTCTTCAATTTTTCATGTCTTTCCGTCGCCCTGTGGATGGTCATTATATAAACATGATCAAAATAGCGGTTCAATTCCTGAAAATATGGAAGCAGATTGTGCATGGATGTCCAAAATTAGCGGAATCAATTTATATTTAGTCCGAACCGACTCAACGACAATGGATCAACCAATGGAAAAATATTGCAGGGTCTGCAGAATGCCAGCAGCGGAGAAATTCTGTCAGCATTGCGGAGAGCAGGTTGCCGTGAAAAAAATTACAGCCAGCAGTATCCTGCACGAAGTCTTTCATTACTTTACGCACCTTGACAAGGGATTTCCGTATACACTAAAGCAACTGATCCGAAAACCGGGTACCATGCAAAAGGAGTATGTGGAAGGAATGAGGTCAAAACATCAGAAGCCTTTTTCTATGTTTTTTATTTGTATTACGATCACTGCCCTCGGTTTGTACTGGATAAATTATATGCTGGTTAAATATTTTGGGAAAGACAATAGTGATGAACTTTTTTTCTTTCAGCAATATATGGTCTGGCTGCAGTTTCTTCTGCTTCCATTTTATTCACTCGCGATGTTTTTGCTTTTCCGAAAATCCGGATACAATTACGGTGAAATTGTGGTGTTGATGTTGTATACTTTCTCAGTTTTGTTTATTATTCTTGTGATGATACACTTGCTGAAATTCATTGTTCCCGACCTTGAGACCAGGTACCTTGAACTTCCTGCTGCCCTTGTTTATTCTCTTGTCACCAATTTCAGATTTTTCAAATTACAACCCCGGTGGAAGGTGGCTTTAAAGACTGTTGTTGCCTGTGGGGTAATTTTTCTTCTTGCTGCGCTCACGCAGGATAATCTTATAAAATTTCTTCTTCATAAATAATCTGATTATGTCATCGTTAAGATTCAGGGATGCAGCGATAGAAGATCTGCCAGTAATTGTGGAGATTTATAACTCGACTGTTTCTTCCCGAATGGTCACGGCAGATACCGATACTGTAAGTGTGGAAAGCCGCGAGGAATGGTTTGCAGACCACAATCCATCCCGCCATCCGCTGTGGGTTGTAGAAACGGAAGCGGGCGAAACGGTTGGCTGGGTGAGCTTTCAGCCTTTTTATGGGAGACCCGCCTATGATGCGACTGCTGAAATCAGTATTTATCTCAAGGAATCTGCCAGAGGAAAGGGATTGGGAAAAAGAATTCTTTCTTATGCAATGGATTTTGCGCCTTCGATAGAGATCAATACGCTGCTGGGTTTCATTTTTTCTCACAATGAACCGAGCCTTAAGCTTTTTCTGGATCTGGGATTTGAGAAATGGGGTGAACTGCCGCAGATTGCTGAACTGGACGGAGTGGAGCGCAGCCTTACTATTTTAGGGAAAAGAATTGTAAGCGGATTTTGATGAAAGCAATCGATGAATTTTACCACAGACAGCCCGAGCCTCAGCGCGCCTATTTTCTATTTCTGCGTGAGTTTATTCTTGGTATTGATCCGTTGATCAATGAGTCGTTAAAATATGGAATGCCTTTTTTTTCTGTAAACGGAAAGATGTTTTGCTACCTGTGGTTTCACAAAAAGTATCGGCTGCCATATTTTGGAATTGTGGAGGGTACGCTGGTTTGTGACGATGATTTTATCGCAGAGAAAAGAGCAAGGATGAAGATTTTGTTGATTGAATCATACGACGATTTGCCGTTGGGCAAGATACAAACAACAATCACAGCGTTGCTCCCGCACTACATTTGATCGGCCCGGCATCAGAAAGGTTTTGCCAACCCGCCTCCGACCATACACAGCAAGTATTTCTGCTTCTTCAGAAGTCAGTATTTCATTCAGGATCTCTTTTTCCGGGGATCTTCCGATTAGAGTTTCATTTCTTATTTCGCCAAATCTTATTCACATTTACCACTTTTGGCGAAATATAGAAACCCCCAGCCTGCCTCGGTGGCGGTGAGAATCCATCAACCCGCCCAGCCTTCCCTGTCCAGACTCCTGTATTGAATCGCTTCAGCAATGTATTCCGGTCGGATTTTTTCGCTGGCCGACAGGTCAGCAATGGTTCGACTCACTTTTAATATTCTGTCATAGGCCCGGGCCGAAAGGTTTAATTTTTTCATGGCCAGTTTCAAAAGGTTTTGTCCAACGTTGTCAATATCACAGATAATGCGCAGTTGCTTGCTATCCATCTGTGCATTGGCATAGACGCCCGGATTCTCCCTGAACCTTTCCGCCTGGATATTTCTTGCCTTGATCACCCTCTCGCGGATGGTCTCTGAACTTTCCGCGGGTCTGATCGACGAAAGTTCGGTGAACTCGACTGGCGTGACCTCCACATGCAGGTCGATCCTGTCGAGCAGCGGACCCGATACTTTGTTGAGATAACGCTGCACCATCCCTGCCGGGCAGGTACACTCTTTGTCGGGATGGTTGTAAAATCCGCATGGACAGGGATTCATACTTGCAAGCAGCATAAAACTTGCAGGAAAATCGAGCGACTGTCGCGCGCGGGATATCGTAACCTTTCTTTCTTCCATTGGCTGGCGCATGACTTCGAGGGCAGTGCGGCGAAACTCAGGCAGTTCATCCAGAAAAAGTACTCCGTTGTGAGCAAGGGATATTTCCCCCGGCTGGGGGCTGCTTCCACCGCCGATCAACGCCGCATCGGAGATGCTGTGGTGCGGTGCACGGAACGGACGTTTCGATATCAGGGTGGCGTTGGCTGCAAGCTTCCCGGCTACGCTGTAAATCTTTGTCGACTCCAATGCTTCGTTTAAAGTCAACGGCGGCAGAATGCCAGGCAATCTTTTCGCGAGCATGGTTTTCCCCGCCCCCGGTGGACCTATCAATATTGCATTGTGTGCCCCGGCGGCCGCAATCTCCAATGCGCGTTTTATATTTTCCTGTCCGCGCACTTCGCTGAAATCAAATTCAAATTCTGTCTGAGCATGCAGAAATTCATCCCGGGTATTGACGATGACAGGCTGCACTTTTTCGGGGTATTGCAAAAAATCAAGCACCTCATTGATATGCCCCATGCCATACACTTTGAGATTATTGACCATGGCAGCTTCTCTGGCGTTCTGTTTCGGGACAATCAGCCCCTGGAATCCTTCCCGTCTCGCCGTGATGGCCATAGGCAATGCACCCTTCAAAGGTTGAATGGTACCATCCAGATTCAGTTCACCCATCATCACATAGGTTTCTATCTGGTCCTTTATCTGAAATTGCTCGCTCGCCGCCAGCGTGCCAATTGCTATCGGCAGGTCGAAAGCGGTCCCGCTTTTCTTCAGATCCGCCGGAGCCAGGTTGACAATCAACTTTACCCTTGGCATGCGGTATCCATTCGTCTTGAGCGCACTTTCTACCCGCCGGATGCTTTCCTTTACCGCATTGTCGGGAAGACCAACAATATGATATCCGAGTCCACTCAGCACATTTACTTCAACGGTTATAGTGATCGCATTCACTCCATACACCGCACTCCCAAAAGTTTTTACCAGCATGTTTTGTAGACGCCATTGATTGAATCGCGAAAATTAGAACATAATAATGAATGACCGCGGGTGAAAAACCGGCAGTTTTTGTTGGGATTCCCGTAGTTATCTGTATAAAAGATTCAGATTGGGATCCACAACCACCCGTGTCGGAGCCGACTCGGAAGGAATGACGATGGTTGTAACTCTCTCTTTGATGTTTGAAGATTTGGTGACCTGATCGCTCCCACTCCATATCAAAATCTGCAAGGGAAATTCAAACAAGGTTGGCTGGGTCTGCTCAACAGTCACTGTCACCATTCTGGTGGCCGCATCATATTTGTTTGAAATCTTCAACGCAGGCATATGATCCGAGTATAACCATTGTGCAAAGAATTTTTGCAAATCCACACCCGCCGCAACCTGCATGACTCTGACAAAATCTTCGGTGGATGCATTCCTGCCCGCGAATTCTGCATAATAATTACGGATGCCCTTCCAGAATTTTTCATCGCCGATCTTTCGCCTGAGCATATGCAACACCCATCCGCCCTTCTCATAGCTGTTCGGATTCAGCAGCTGCATAAAATTATTTGTGACCGTGGTCGTCACCACGGGGGTTTTTGTCTTGCTCTCGAAATCGATCACCTTCTGCCTGTCGTCTGCCATTCTTTTTTTCAGACTGTCCGGGCCATATTTTTCTTCCAGATACAAATGAGTCATATAGGTGGCAAAGCCCTCACTCAGCCATACATGCGACCAGCTGGTCTCCGTGGCTGAATTGCCAAACCACTGGTGGGCTATCTCGTGCGCAAGCAATGATTCCAGTTTTCTATCTCCGGTAATGGAGTTTTCAAAGTAAAAAATTGCACTGGCATTTTCCATTCCGCCAAAGACAGTTTTCGCCTGCACATTCGCAAGTTTGCGATAGGGGTATGGCCCGATGTTTTTTATAAACCAGGGCAGCATGTCTTTTGCAAGAGAGTAATCATAAAATCCCTTCTCTCTTTCCTGTGGATACACCCAGCTTGAAACCGGTATGCAGTCCACCTCACCCACATGGCTAACCGAAAATGAAGCAACACCGATTACCATCACTTTGGTAGGCAGTTCAACGGTCTCTTTCCATCTGGTGAGTTTTTTTTGACCCGGGAGATTGCTTTCTTCAATCAGAATGCCATTGGCAATGACCTGATATTTTTCCGGAGCTGTGATGTTCCATTCCACAGCTGCTTTATCAGCCGGATGATCCACACAGGGCAACCACTGATGTGCACGGTCGGGCCAGTTGTCGCCAAAAAAACTCCTTTCTCCATACTTGTTTTTATCTATTACCAGGCCATCTGCAGGAACACCTTCGTATTCTACAGTATATGAAATCTGTTCGCCTTCCTTTGCAAAAGTATTTATGCGGAGTATATCACGGTCATGTGTAAACGTAACCGGGCTTTTATTTTCAAGTACATTCAAAACCGTCATTCCTTTTCCTTCCTTATTCTTCTTTGCCAGGTCCAGTTCAAAATTATTTGCTCCCTTTAAAAACCTGACCGAAATGACCGCCTTTCCTTTGATGCTGTTATCTGCATCGTTTAGCGTAAGATGATATTCATACTGTTTTATGTCGATCAATGCCCCCCTCGTATTGTTCGCCTGCGCAATCGCCGAAATTGCGTAAATGCTGAAAAATGCTGCAAAAAAGACTTTTCTCATAACCAGCGGATTTATATTAAAACGTCATAACCAGATATTTATGATATGCGGAGCGCTTTGGTTTGGACTCAGTTTATACAGCTGATTCCGCCAAATAACCAGTGGCTCACCGCGGGGGCTATCGTCCCATGCCTGCCCAAGCAATGGCACATACAAGCCGGAGAAGCCATTACTCGTTCCACCAGTTTTGCCCGGCGGATTTTGCTCACGGATTTCAAAACCATCGGGTAGTGTCTCCAGTTCAGGAGCGCCAAATCCTACCACCTGCTTCAGTGTATCGCTGTGGTTTGCAATCCTAAAAGACCCGTCCGGCAGGAATACTCCGCTTACATGCCTCAGCGGTCCTTTTCCGACTTCCATATGTCCCGCTGAAACAACCGGAGAGGGCAAAATAATCGACCCTGCCACGATGGTAACCTTATACTGTTTTGCCAGATTGGAAAAGACGGTCTCATAAGCATCCGCCATTTTCGCCGCTTTCATACGATACACGACTTCCTCGAGGCTGCGGTTTGTTGCGTCGTGCCGGTAATAATTAAGGAGATATCTGAACACATTCGTTTTTGAGATAGAATGCATCGCTTCATGGACTGTCGGCCTTGCATAAACTTTTTCCTTTTCATGCAAGGCGAATAAACCGTCGCCCAGTTTGTCAGGGAAAATAATTATTGTCGATTGCCCCAGTTTCCCGGCGTTTTGTAGCTGCTTCAGATAGATTTCAACAGTCACCTGAAAATTGAATACGGTGGAATAGTTAAGCGCTGACAGTGAAGGCCTGATGCCAATGATGTTTCCTCTGCCGCTATCCCTTCCGATATTCTGTTCTCTGAAACGATATTTCGTTTTCGGATATTCGACCCAACCGGTTTTTTTCTCTCCTGCGCGACCCAGTTCCGCCCACAGATTGTAGATGATAAGTACTATCGCCACAAAGATCCCCGCCGCGATAAAAAATCTCTTCATTTATAAAAATTACAGCTTCTCCAAGAGTTCAACTACTTTTTCTTTTTTCAGGATCAGGTAACCCAGCCTGTCGTTGCTGATCCCTTCTTTCAATTGGTAACTGAAAACAAGTTGGTCGTCGTCAACGGTTGTCTCAAAATATCTGAAAATGATATTGGGATATTCTTTAAGCTCATCACCGATTTCATAGAGATGTGTGGAAAGGATAAAAAGTGAATTGGGGATTTTTATCAGGCCCTTGATTACAGTCAGAGAACATTTCATCGCATCCTGCACATTGGTGCCCTTGAAAAGTTCATCTATCAGTACCAGCCATTTTTTCCCGTTGTTGATTTTGAGAATGGTGTTTTTTATTCTCTGCACTTCATTGAAAAAATAACTTTCTCCTTTCACGATATTGTCCACCACATTAATATTGGAAAGTATGCCGTCGAACAATGTGAGCTCCATCTCTTTTGCCGGTACACCCATGCCCAGATGAGCGAGATAGAGTGCTGCACCGACAGATTTGATAAAAGTGCTTTTGCCGGCCATATTTGCGCCGGTGAGAAACAGAAAATTATTTCCTTTCTCCAGCGTCACATCATAAGCAACAGGATTCGGCAGCAGGATGTGATATAAAGATTTTGCATTGATGACTGCCTTAGGAGAGTCAATCATCACCGGAAACGACATCTGGTTGCGGGTGACGGCAACAGCCATCGAATACCAGGCATCCAGTCTTCCATAAATATTGATCAGTTCGTTTGATGCTGTCTTGAATTTATATCGCAGGTGATTTCCAAAATAAATTGTCTGCACCGGGGTGAGGGTGGCTTCGCGCGCAGTCAGGGAAAGCTTTTTCAGGATGTCGTCTTTCAGCAAATCTTTTGCCCGGTCGAGATAGGCGCGGAGGAGCGTTGGACATTCCTCATTCTCAAAAATGGTTACCAGCTTTTGAAAACCCCTGACGAAATCTGCGAAATGTCCGACAGAATATCGCACCAGCGAGTAATCCGGGCCATGCAGGAATTTGTATGTGTATCCATTGAGTAAATTGGCGCTGTCCGGAATCGTATCAACAGGCGATTCATAAAATCTTTCCATCATCATGATGGTGCCATTGGTAATGCTGGTCATCCATTCGCTTTCTTTTCTGAGAATGCATTTCAGGATGTCCTGTGTTTCGTTGATTTTTTTTATATCATTGAATGGTTCGGCGAAAAAACGCACCAGCCATTCACGGCCAACACTGGTCTTTGTAAAATTGATTTTATGAAAAAGTGAAAACTCTTCTTCGTGGTGAAAGATCGATAGATCACTGAAGGTCGTTTTGTCGATTTGCATGCTTTCTTTATAAATGTTCGCCTTTTTAGTTTCTTTCGAATTTCAACCGCTGCCCTTTATTGGATTCATTCCAGCCCTTGTTTCCATAAACCATATTTCCATTTACAAAAGTGGCCGAGATGGAAGCGGGAAAGATTTTGCCTTCCAGCGGACTCCATCCGCATTTAAAAAGCAGATCGTCTTTTGAAACTTTTGTTTCTCCATTCAGGTTCACCATTACCAGATCGGCATGATATCCTTCGCGGATATACCCACGGTCTTTGATTTGAAATGCATCGGCAACGGCGTGACTCATTTTTTCGACAACTTTTTCTACCGTGATCCTGCCCTGATTGGCATAATCAAGCATCATCAGCAGCGAGTGTTGGACAAGTGGCAAACCGGCATGCGCTTTTTCGTAGGGCTCATTTTTTTCCTCCCAGGTATGCGGGGCGTGGTCGGTCGCAATCAGATCGAGGCGATCATCGAGCAGCGCTTCCCATAGCGCCTCTTTGTTGTGCGAAGCTTTGATGGCAGGGTTGCATTTGATCAGATTTCCCAATCGCGCGTAGTCATCCGCAGTGAAATGCAGATGGTGTACGCACACTTCCGCCGTGATGCGCTTGTCTTTCAGCGGTACCATGTTTCCGAAAAGCTGCAATTCCCTGGCTGTGCTGATATGCAGAATATGCAGCCGGCTATTGTGCTTTTTGGCAAACTGAATGGCATAGAATGAACTTTCAAAGCAAGCTTCTTCATTGCGTATCACGGGATGGTCGGAAGGTTCCAGTATGCCCTTTTGCTTCTTTAAGCTTTCAAAATTTGATCGGATGATGTTTTCATCTTCACAATGAGTGGCGATGAGCAGTTCCGATTCGCTGAATATTTTGTCGAGCGACAGTGGATTGTTTACCAGAAGGCCGCCGGTTGACGAGCCCATAAAAATCTTCACTCCGCACACGTCATTCTTTTTTTCATTGGTGCGCAAAACTTCTTCTGTGTTGTCGTTGGAGGTCCCCATGAAGAAGGAATAATTTGCGAGTGAGGTCCTTGAAGCGATATCATATTTGTCTTCGAGCAACTGCTGGGTAAATACCGGCGGAACCGTATTTGGCATTTCCATAAAAGACGTAACACCGCCTGCCACCGCTGCTTTTGATTCGGTGTATATGGTTGCTTTGTGTGTAAGTCCGGGTTCACGAAAATGCACCTGGTCATCAATTGCCCCCGGCAGCAGATATTGTCCGCTTCCATCTATTTCACTCACCTGATCTTTTGTTTCGATCAAAGACGCAACTTTTTCAATGCGACCGTTTTTGATCAGCACATCAGAAGCGATTATCTTACCTTCGTTTACAACCGAAATATTTTTAAGCAGATAGTTTTGCATGCCTATAAAATACCCTTTAAACAAGTATCCGATGCAATTTAAAAAAACCATCCTTAGCTGGATTATTTTTATTGTTCCCGCCCTCGGTTTTTCACAGTCCACATCGCTGCCACTACAATCCAAGCATCAGCAGTTGCTGGAGCGGCTTTCAATCATGCATCCGGGTGATACTGGCTTTAATTTTTCTACTGCCAAACCCAGAACCCGGAAAGAGTATGCACTGGGTATTGCCAAACTTGATTCACTGGCAGAGGCAGGCGATCCACTCGCAGGCAGACTCAGTAAGGTAGACAGGTACATGATGAAAAACTACCTGATGAACAACAGCGAGTGGTTTGAAGGGGATAAGTCTTCTTTTCAAAG
>JACMLD010000231.1 GCA_014379785.1 Chitinophagaceae bacterium | reverse complement strand
TGAGATTCCTGAGGTTCACCGTTGGGCATATGATTATGGAAAAGACGGCAGAGAGTTTATTCCGCAAACGGAGCCTGTGGGTTCAAATGAAAGCTCACATTGATAGGCAGGTTGCGTGACTACATGATGCTGGTGAAGGTCAGCCTGTCGTTTATGGTTGTCTTCAGCGCGGTAATCAGTTACCTGCTGGCACCAAAGGTGGTTGACTTTGATGTGAAAATGATTGTATTGCTTTTTATCGGTGGGTTTCTGGTGACCGGCAGTGCGAATGCCATCAACCAGGTGGTGGAGAAGGATACCGATGCAATGATGAAAAGAACGGCAAAAAGGCCGGTGGCAAGCGGAAGAATGAGCGTAACGGAAGGTTGGATCTTTGCAATAGTGACGGGTGCCCTGGGGGTTTTGATGCTGGGTTATTTTTTTAACCTGCTGTCTGCTTTACTGGCAGCCCTGAGTTTGTTCTTGTATTCGTTTATTTACACACCCTTAAAAAAGGTGAATTCGATATCGGTACTGGTTGGCGCAATCCCTGGTTCATTGCCTTGTCTTATTGGATGGGCCGCGGGAAATGACACACTCAGTGCCGGAGGATGGGCGCTCTTTGCAATACAGTTTTTCTGGCAGTTTCCGCATTTCTGGGCCATCGCCTGGATTGCGCACAAAGACTACACAGCGGCTGGATTTCGATTACTGCCCAGCGTGGAAGGACCTACAAAGTACTCCGCGATTCAGGCAATAATCTATTCGCTGCTTCTGATACCGGTAGGAGTCATACCATATCTGATTGGAATGAGCAGCATCATCAGCCTGGTGATTGTGTTTTTTATGAATCTGTTTATGGTCTGGCAGAGTGTGAGATTGTACAGAGAGATGGAGGTAAAGGCCGCGAGGAGATTAATGTTCAGCAGTTATATATACCTGCCGGTGGTTTTACTGGCACTGCTGGCCGATAAAATTAGTGTATGATTAGTGTTATGAATAAGGATTCACAAAGGAGGAAGATTCATCCGCACAAGTTTACGATGTGGGTGGCGATCGGCAGTATCGTTATGATGTTTGCCGGCCTCACCAGTGCCTATATCGTGAAGAGAAATCAGCCGGGATGGACGGGATTCAGCATGCCAATCATATTCTGGTATTCAACAGCCGTTCTTTTGTTAAGCAGCCTGACAATGCAGTTCTCGTTAAAGGCGTTTAACCAGAGAGAAACAGCTAAGTACAGAAACCTGCTGACCGTCACTTCAGTATTGGGATTGTTGTTCATCGCCATGCAGATAATTGGATTTTCGCAGCTTTGGAGCACCGGTGTACAGATGAGAGGTTCAGGAGCGGCGCAGTTTATGTATATCATTTTTGGCCTGCATGCCCTGCATGTACTGGGCGGAGTGATTGCCCTGCTGGCAATGTTTTTCAAGGCCTGGAACCCGAGAGTGAGAAGTTATAATCCGGTACCGGTGGAAGTGTTGGGTACGTATTGGCATTTTGTGGATTTACTCTGGATTTACCTTTTTGTGTTTATCCTGTACATCCAGTAAAATTGATATTAAGACAAGGAATAAATTTGAGAAATATCTAAATAAATTTCATGGCACAAGTAGTTCCGGCAGATAGAAAATGGTGGGCAGGCGGAAGAAGTCCGTTTAATCTGGAGTATGGCAAACTCATGATGTGGTATTTTCTGATGAGTGATGCCTTCACTTTCGGCGCCTTCCTGATTTCTTATGGCACCATCCGGTTTTCATCAAATTCATGGCCTGACCCCAACGAAGTATTCCGCTCGTTCCCGGTTGTGGGAGAAATGAACATCCCGCTCGCATTCGTGAGTTTGATGACATTCATTCTCATCATGAGTTCGGTAACAATGGTGCTCGCTGTTGGAGCCGATCACGCAAACGATCGCAAGGCGGTGATGAAATGGATGGCATGGACTATCATCGGCGGTATCGCATTCCTGGGTTGTCAGGCATGGGAGTGGGCGCATCTGAATCACCAGGGAGCCTGGTGGGGTAGAAATCCTTTCAACAATATTGACGGATCAGCCGCCTCAACCAATTTTACAAACTTCTTTTTCACCATCACGGGCTTTCATGGATTCCACGTACTGTCTGGTGTTGTGATAAATATCATCATGTACATCATGGCGGCAAATGGCACATTTGAGAGAAAGGGACATTACCTCATGATTGAGAAAGCAGGTTTGTACTGGCACTTTGTAGACCTTGTATGGGTATTTGTATTCACCTGTTTCTATCTATTTTAAAAAACTCATTGCTGATAAAAATAATTTATGGAAAACGCACACATTGCACATAGCGATAATGCAGCGCACGGAGAGCACAGCTTTGATACAAAAGCGATATGGAAAACCTTCCGCATCCTTCTTTATATCACCCTGTTTGAACTGCTGCTTGCCATCGGATACTATGAAATTTTTCCAACGGGCAACGCAACGGTGAAATACATCCTCAACGGAGTGTTCATCATTCTTACCCTGGCAAAAGCTTTCTTTATCATTGCCGAATTCATGCACCTTCGCCATGAGATTCGCAACATGATTATGACAATCGCCATTCCGGCTTTGTTGTTCCTTTGGTTCATCGGCGCTTTCCTGTGGGACGGTGATTCATACAAGAATCTGCGGAACACATACGACAGAGAACACGTTGAGAAGAGTAAAGAAAAAGTAGAGAAGAAAGAGCATGGCCACGGGCACGAAGCCCAGAAACCAGGAGCTCTGGATTAAATACCGCCGTGAGTTATAAAGCATTTCTTGCACTTTGTGTCGCTATCTTTCTGCCAGTTGCCAGCTACTTCCTGGTAAAATACCTTGCCGATGATGTGGTTGTAATGCCGCGCCGTTACTACTCAGATAGTATCGTGAGCAAGATTACAGACGGCAAACAAAGCACAGACACTGTATGGCATACTGTTAAAGATTTCAGACTGGTAAACCAGCTCGGAGACACTGTCAGCCTCAGCGATGCCCCCGGAAGGGTTATCGTTGCCGATTTCTTCTTCACACACTGCGGTTCTATATGTCCCACGCTCACCAGAAATATGAAGAAGCTGCAGACAACGCTCAAGCTTCATGACAATCTGAAAGGAATCGATACCAGCTTTGTACAGTTCATCTCTTTCACCGTTGACCCAGATCGTGATTCATCTTCGGTACTAAAAAAGTACGCTGATAAATACTCAGTGAATCACGACATGTGGTGGATGCTTACCGGCGACAAGAAAACCATTTATGATTTTGCTTTTGAGGAACTAAAGGTTGACAAATACAATGACGAAGTCATCAATCCCGATTTCGTTCATACCAGCCGCTTCACTCTGATAGATAAACAGAGAGTAGTGCGTGGATATTATAACGGACTCGACAGCATGGAAATGCTGAGATTGAGCGAGGACGTAGTGAAGCTGATGCTGGAAAAAGACAAAACCACCAAATCAACCATCTTTTCAGATATGCGGAATATCTGGCCGGTGTTTGTGATAGTTATCATCGCCGTCATTATTTTCGGAGTGATAAACAGAAAACCGAAATTTTAAGGACCATGCTTACAGCTGTTATCAGTAAGAACGACACAAAAGCACGTTGGCTCATCGGAATCTGCAGCCTGGTGATATTTCTGGCCATCGTTGCTCTGAAAAATTTTACAGTAGATATTGACCTTGGATTTGATCCCCACGTGTTTGCGGATATCAACGCAAGCGTTAACTCTGCTGTGACCATTCTGCTGGTGGCCGCCCTTGTTGCTATCAGAAAAAGAAAATATCTCCTGCACAAAAGACTGATGATTTTTGCGATGGCTCTTTCCATTGTGTTTCTCATTTCTTATATCTGCCATCATCTTTTTGCGGGTGATACAAAATTTGGCGGAGAGGGCAGCATCCGGTACGTTTATTTCTTCATTCTGATTACCCATATTTTTCTCGCCGCCATCATTCTTCCCTTTATTCTTTTTACTGCATACCGTGCGCTGGCGGGTGAGTGGCCCCAGCATCGCAGGATTGCGCGTATCACCTGGCCAATATGGTTCTACGTTTCGCTGACGGGTGTAATTGTTTATTTTATGATCAGTCCATACTACTCATAAATGCGGCCAGCAATCTTTGGTCCATATAAATCTATGGTGCTGATACACCGGGCTCTGCTGATCGGGCAGGTAATGTTTTTTGGGGTGATTTTATTTATCGTGTCTACAGATCTTTTTGAACCCCCACTAAAGGCGCTTGATAAAAATCTGCAGGTGACAGAAATTGTTGTGGCAGGTGTCTGTGTATTTCTCGGGTCCCGGATTTTTGCTTCCAGGATTGAAAAAATCAGGGAACAAAACAGCACCGCAGTTGAAAAAATGAATGCCTATAAAACCGCAGCCATTGTGCAATGGGCTTTGACTGAACTTCCGGCGATATTTGCCATCGTATTTTTTATGCTCACTGGTAATTACGCATTCGTGGCATTGGCGGGCGCGTTGATCCTGTATTTTGCGATAGCATTGAGACCAATCAAACTCAAAGCCGCGATCCAACTTCGTATCACCGAAGAGGAAGTGATGGTGCAGGCATCATGATCAGAGTTCAGCAGAAGGATCCCAGAACAGTGTTTTGAAATCAGTTACCTTGTCGTCTTTCACAGCTATTCCTTCTTTTTCAAGCAATTGCTGCATTCTGTCGGGCTCGCCGAAATGCATTTTTCCACTCAACATTCCGTTTCTGTTTACAACCCTGTGCGCGGGTACTTTTGGTTTCAAAAGATGGGCGCCATTCATAGCCCAGCCCACCATACGGGAAGAAGATTTTGCACCAAGACATGCTGCAATGGCTCCATAAGACGTAACCCTCCCGCGTGGTATCTGTCGCGCCACCTCATAAACCTGTTCAAAAAAGCTGTCTTCTTTTTTGCCCGAGGGCATTATTTTTTGTAAAGGAATTTTTTCCTCTTTAGTCTTTTTTATTGGCATTTTTCCTGAGTTCAAGAAGATTTGATCTTTTTGGTTCCGGCACCGCTTCGAATTGATACGGACAGTGCAGGCAACCGTTTCCACAGCAATAGCCTTTGTCGAGATGATATTTTTCTGTCAGCACCATCAGGCCATCTTCATTAAAGTAAAAATCTATTCCTTCGATCAATTCATTTTTCATGGTAATGGCCCTGCTCTACACCAGTAATTTCAGTTTCCTTTACTTTTTCCAATAGTATGGCGTCAAGATCCGGAATTCTGGCTTCCGGCAATCGGAATTTCAAATAATAAATCCGGTTACTGCCTGCTATATCAAGCGATTCATAATGGGTCTTGATCTTCAACTCCGGCGAAATTTCCTCTCCGGCATGCAGGTCGGAGATATTGGTCACGATATCGAGACCATACATTTCTGCAACCAGCAATGTAAAATTATACAATGAGGTTGAATCTGTTTTCAGGTGGACAAACCCGTTTTTGCGAAGCACCTGCTGATAAAGTCTGAGGAAACGCGGATGCGTCAATCTTTTCTTGGCTTTGGATGTCCGCAGTTGCGGGTCGGGAAAGGTAATCCATATCTCATCTGCTTCGCCATCGGCAAAATAGGTCTGCATCGCTTCGATCTGAATTCTCAGAAATGAAGTATTGGTCAGGCCTTCGGCCAATGATTTTTTTGCTCCGATATAGAGCCTGTTTCCTTTTAGATCCACACCGATGAAATTTCTTTCAGGATACATCCGGCCAAGCGAGACTGTGTATTCGGCTTTCCCGCAGGCAAGTTCAAGCGTGATCGGGTTGTTGTTCCGGAAAAATTCATTCCATTTGCCCTTCATGCCGGGAGGATTCTGCAAAACATTTGGAAATGTTTTAATGGCCTCAAATCTGATTAATTTTTTTTGTCCCATAATGACTGCCAAAGTTAAAAAATTGGCGCGACCTGCTGTTGAGAGAAAATACCTAATTTGACCATTCAATTGACTTGATGACAGATGAAGAATACATGAAGCTGGCCCTTCGCGAAGCCCAACGAGCATATGATGAAGGCGAAGTGCCCGTCGGCGCCATCGTTGTACTCAACAAGCGATTGATAGCAAGAGGATATAACCAGGTAGAAAAATTAAATGATCCCACCGCCCATGCAGAAATGATTGCGCTTACGTCAGCATTTAATTTTTTGGGAAGCAAATATCTGCCGGAAGCCACGGTATATGTAACGGTTGAACCCTGCGTCATGTGCGCGGGTGCGATGTACTGGAGTAAAATCGGAAGAATAGTGTGGGGTGCGCATGATGAAAAAAACGGGCACCGGCATATCACTGCTCCGAATAATCCATTTCACCCCAAAACCCTTATCCATACGGGCGTGCTGGCGGAGGACTGTGCCAGCCTGATGAAAGAGTTTTTCAGATCAAAGCGGTGAACTACAAAGGTCTGATCTTAAGATTTTTGAACCAGATGCCGCCACCATGATCCTGCAGACAGATATGACCGGCTTTAGACATGCCATATCCTTTGGCATCCTTCCATTTGCTTTCTGATTTTCTTTTTTCCCAGTCCGGTGTCCACATTTCAAACTCCGCTACCTTTTCACCATTCAGGTATTGCTCTACATGACCGCCTTTGACTTTCAAAACGGTATGATTGTATTGGCCTGTGGGTTTGGATGCAATTTTCAGCGGGGGATGCATGGCATAGTCAGCACCGCTTTTTTGCCAGTCCTCCAGCTTTTCTGTATAACCTTCGTCGTCTATCAGCTGATATTCCGGTCCTGACTCATATGATGCGCCATATTCTTCTGTGGCCCTCCACACGATTCCGCTGTTGGCCGCTTTTGACACTTTCCAGTCGACAGACAACTCAAAATCCCCATATTTTTCCTCAGTGATTAGATCGGCTCTTTTGGTTGCTTTGCTTTTGCAATAAATGGCACCATCGGTTACCTCCCAGCTGTCGACCTCTTTGTTTTTATAGGTCCGCCATCCTTTGGTGCTTTTTCCATCAAACAACAACTTCCAGCCCGATTTCTTTTCAGCGGAAGAAAGAATATTATCAGATTTTTGAAGAGGGTTCATATCTGTTGTGCTGATAAAAGAGCAAAGGGCTATCGCGCAGAGGGCAATTACAGCCGGAATGAGTTTTTTCCTGTTCATCATAAAATCTTTTACGTATTAAGCTTCATTTTTGAAGGGTCCCAGCGGATCGTTTTTCCCTGAAAATAGCTGTCGTTACAGAGAAGAGCCGGTGCAGCGGCGCGGTATCCGAATGTGGCGTCTTCGATGGTTGGCACACCCCCCCTGATCCCTCTTGCCCAATTGTAGAAGTGGTCGAAATGCGCTCCTTTGTAACCATCCTGCGCTTTGAACACAGTGGCGTCCGGCGGATTCATTTTTTTTCTGTCGTAATCCGGCGCATATTGCCTTTGTTTCAGAACCTGCGCGTAATTTTCTGCAGGGTAAGAGTAATTTTTTGTGAGTGTTACCTTGTCCCATTCCACCGTCATCGAACCTTCGTTTCCAACCAGCCTGAGATAGTTGCTGTCGGCCGTGCCATCTACAAAATTTACGCGGAGAGAAAGGTTGAATGCGGGATGCTTCCCGGCTTCAGGATAGTCAAACATTCCGAGCAGTACATCGGGTACGTCACGGCCGTCTTTCCAGTATCTGAGGCCGCCTGTGGCCATGATTTTTTCAGGCCCGTTTGAGCTTACAATGTAGTGCAGGCTTGAAAAAAGATGCACAAAAAGATCGCCGGACACACCTGTGCCGTAATCCTGAAAACATCTCCATCTGAAAAATCTTTTGGGATCATATGGTCTGTCGGGATAGTTTTTCAGAAAGCGTTTCCAGTCGAGATTATTAGCGGGTGATGCCTCTGCGGGCATATCATATTGCCAGGCACCTCCGGGTGTATTTCTTGCCCAGAAGCCTTCCGCATAGTTCAATGTTCCTATTGCTCCGGCCTCGTATAATTGTCTTGCTTTTTCGTTTCCGAGTGAACTGACGCCCTGGCTTCCTACCTGAACAATGCCTTTGTTTTTTGATTGCGCTGCAATTACTGCATTGCCTTCTGTGATATCATGTACCATCGGTTTCTCGCAGTACACGGCTTTCCCTGCGTTCAATGCATCAATGGTAATGTCCTTGTGCCAATGATCCGGCGTGGCAACGATGACTGCATCTATGTCTTTGCGCGACAGGATTTCGTTGTAGTCTCTTGTTGTGAAAATATCAGCGCCGTATTTTTTCTTTGCTTGTTCAAGTCGCGGGTCGTAGAGGTCACAGGCAGCCACTATTTTCATTCCGGGAATGGTCATAGCGGTGCTGGCATCTGCATTGCCCATTCCGCCGGCGCCAATGAGCGCCACCTGGATATTGTCATTGGCAGTGTACTGCGGCAGGGAAAGCAGCTCCTCTCTCTGTGCCTGGCTCACCGCCGGAATGAGTGTGGTACCTGCAGCCGCTACCGCTGCTGATTTTGCGATTTTGGTGATAAAACTCCTTCTGGACTGGTCGCTTGAAGGCTGATCTTTCATCAGAAATTAATTTAATTAGATGTGTTGCAAAGTAAATGAGAGAGGAAGTTACTGTAAATTTGTTATCTGTTTTACACAGCTTTGTTTCATTAATAAACTTTAATAACTATGGCATTTAACTTACCGGCGTTACCATATGCGCACGATGCACTGGAACCACATATAGACACAGCAACCATGCAGATTCACCATGGCAAACATCACCAGGCCTATGTTGACAATCTCAATAAAGCCATTGCAGGCACACCCAATGAGGGCAAGTCGATTGAGGAACTGGTAGCCG
>JACMLD010000230.1 GCA_014379785.1 Chitinophagaceae bacterium | reverse complement strand
CCGTTGGCTACCTGGCCAACCAGTTTGTGAAGATCTACTTCGTGAACTGCTTCGGGAGCATCTGATTTCATTCCTTGATTGTTCATGACGGTTTTATTAGGGTTGCGTAAAAGGGTTTGTGTCATAGGGTATGGAAGAATTCAATAGGATAACGAACAAATTGGTTCTTCAGGTATGGATTTGGTCTTCAGAGGTACGGATCGGGTAAAACTACGGTTGGGTAATGGACTAAAAGGGCTTTCTGCGAATTCGATAAACAAAGTAACATCACATAATAGACGTAAAAAATAGAACAACGGATGTATCGGGGGTACTTGGGAACCCGGTTTGAGTGTAGTTTCGGTACTACATTATGACAATTTTAATAATTGAAAGATGAGGAAATTCAGAATTATAGTATTACCTTTGCAGAGTCATTTTGAGTTAGTACAGTTTTTTGTAAGTGAACGATTTTTTCTGCTACGCATGTCCTGCTATTAGTTAGTTAGTCTTCGTTACTCCCTGTTTTTCTCAATTATTATTTATTTTTATTTTATTTACAACATGAACATTTATGTTTCAAATTTAAGCTTCAACGTACAGGATGAAGACTTAAAAGAGTTCTTCGCTGAGTACGGAGAAGTTAGTTCTGCAAAAGTTATCACTGACAAATTCACAAACAAGAGCCGCGGCTTTGGTTTTGTAGAAATGCCAGATGATGAGGCTGCTAAGAAAGCTATCCAGGAATTGGATGGTGGAATGGTAGAAGGCAGAGCAATCACTGTTACTATTGCTAAACCAAGAGAAGAAAGAACCGGCGGTGCTGGTGGTGGTGGCAACAGAGGCGGCGGTGGTGGCCGTGGTGGTTATGGCAACAACAATGGCGGTGGCGGCGGAAGCCGTTGGTAAGCCAACAATGTACAGACACAATTAAGTGATTCGATACAACAATGCCGCTCAGATTTTTCTGAGCGGTTTTTTTATGCGCATCCGTTAACGGGAATTTCTTAAATAGAAAAAACCCCGCGAATTAACACGAGGTTCTTGTCATGACTCATCAAGCAGTATAATGAGTTAAAATCTATGGGTGGGGGTTTAGGTTCTACGGTTTAGAGAAGGGCGGACCAGTTTCATATTTCAAAAGCATAATCGAAGAGGCATTCTTGGCTTTTTACAGGGTAAAGAAAAAAAATCAACGGACGGGGGTTTCGTTCAGGATACAGATGTTGGATTTCTAAATTTCCGTGGGTTTAACGGAGGTCAAAAGGGACTTCAAACAAAAAATCAGAGCCTTAACAGAGTTACAATCAGAGCCTTAACAAGAAAATAGTTGCCTTAATCGGTTTTGGTTTTCAAAGGTTTGGATTGGTCGGGTTTAGGTTTCTACGTTTCAGATTCAGGTTAAAAGGGGGTATCAGTTCGTCGGCTATCCGTTGATTTGATAGTGCAAAGAAATAGCATTGCGTGCACCCGAAAAATAGATGAAGCACCCGATATATGGTACTGTTAAGTCCAATCCGGCTGTAGTACAACGACTACAAGTATCCATGCGGCTTTCGTCCGGAAACCATCATTTTACGGAGATATACCGGGCAAAAAATTCCCAGGTGCGCAGCATCTGATCGATTCGCTGGCGGTTATTTCCGCTGCGGGTAAGTTCATGCGTACCTCCCGGGTGACGGACATATTCTACCGGCCTGCCCAGTACTTTCAGGCTCCTGTACAGCATTTCACCCTGTATCACGCCTGTGCGCAGGTCATTTTCACCGTGAAAAATGATATAAGGTGTCTGAATTTTTTCAACATAGGTAATCGGCGATTCCCGCTGGAGGATTTTTTTTACATTCTCCTGCCATGGATATCCGCCGAAATAACCGGGCACCAGTCTCCATGCATTTCCCTCTCCAAAAAAAGTTCCGAGATCATATACGCCACGCTGACTGCAGGCAGCCTTGAAGCGGTTGTCGTGAGCAATAATCCATGCTACAAGGTAACCGGCATAGGAGCCACCGGTTAGTACCAACTTTGAAGTATCTGCCCAGCCTTCTGCTACCGTTTTATCCAATGCATCGAGCACATCTTTTGCAGGACCCGTCCCCCAGTCATTTACGTTGCCTTTGAGGAAATCCACACCATAGCCACCACTGCCTCTTGGATTGCTGTATACAACACCGTAGCCCTGGCTGCAGAAATACTGGTATTCATGCCACATACTGCTTTCACCGGGTCCCCACATCGCTGCAGGTCCGCCGTGTATCTCCAGCAGGAGCGGATATTTTTTTCCTGCCTCAAAACTGGTTGGTTTCATCACCCAATATTCCACCTTCATGCCCTTTTCATTCACAAATTCATGTTTCTCCGGAATGCTCAGCTTTTTTTCCTTTATCCATTCGGTGTTGAAATTCGAGATGCGTTTTGCATTTTTTCCTGCTGCATCGGCGACATAAATCTCAAAAGGGCTATTGATATCTGTTCTGACGTAGATGAGTTTGTTATTGGCCAGGTCGAATGAAGAGATGCCGCCATTGTAGTCAGTGAGTTGCTCCACTTGTCTTGTCTTCAGGTCGGAACGATACAGCGGAGCTCCGCCATTGCTTTGAGCGCTGAAATAAATATATTTTTCGTCTTTGCTCCAGATCAGCTGCCCTTTCGTTCTGTCCATCGGTATCTCTACAATATCACTGGCAGTACCGTTTATTGGCATTATCGAAAGAACCGGCACATTAATACTTAAAGGCACACTGATTTGCATGGCGACGAATTTGCCGGTGGGAGAAACGGCCGGACTGGCAAATGCCTTTGATTTTTCACCGAGGAGTTTTCGCAAGCCTTTGCCATCGGTACCAACGGAGTACAATCCGGCATCAGATGATCGATCCGGATGTTCTGTGGAATCCAGACTCACCGGAATGATTAGTTGTTTGCCATCCGGCGTAAAACTGCCATTTCCGTAGCTGTAGAATCCTTTGGTAATGGCGATTGGATTTGTCCCGGTTTTTGGGTCTACAATATAAGTGTGGCTGAAACTCATTTCAGAGGAAACCGATGCTTCTTCCTGAAAATTCAGCTTGGTCAGCACCTTGGCTTTTTTATCAGACACGTTGTTTTCGAGATAGGCCCTGACTTCTTCGATACTGCCATCGGGGTTAGCTTTTGCCGTGGAGGACTTCATCGCTTCGTTTGCTTTCAATCCGGGTTTCTCGGAAGGCCATGAAGGTGTCCGGAGACCGGGATTGAGTTCCTCATCTTTTAATATTTGGGTGAGCGACACATTGGTTCTGAAAAGCAGGAGTTTGCCATCGGGACTCCATTTTGGAGCGGTTGCGCCGTATTTAAATTTTGTAAGCTGAATGGCTTCGCCGCCGTCCATAGAAAGCAGCCAGATCTGGGGCTTTCCTTCTGCAGCCCGGACAAAGGCCAGTTGTTTGCCGTCGGGGCTCCAGGCGGGTTGTGAAGAGCCTTCTTTGCCGGTGATCTGCCGCGGGACCGCGTTGGCGTCTGTGGTAGTCATCCAGATATTGGTAACGTACTTATATTCCCAGCGATTATCGGCTTCGGGTTCTATTGAAGTGACCGTGAATGCTGCCCGACTCCCATCCTGTGTAAGGGTAAGGTTGCTGAGGGATTTCACTTTTAAAAGGTCGGTCACGAGGACTTTCTCTTTCCCATTTTGAGCATGGATGCTGATCGTAAATACTGATATACAAAAAAGTAACAGGATCGCTCTGGTCATATTAATTTTTTTTCGGGTTGAATGTACGAAGGAAAGCTGCGTGTTGCTTTTGTAATTTTGTCCTTCAATCTGAAAATATGAGCACACTTGTACAGGAATTCAATGATTACCGGACAAAGATGAATGAGGTGATTCTTTCTAAAGATAATCTGGTAATAAAGCGGTTATGGAACCTGGATACCAATACCTATGCAGAAGGAGCTTTGGATGTGAAAACAAAGGAAATGCTCGGGCTTGTAGCCAGCATGGTGTTACGCTGCGATGATTGCATCAAATACCATCTCGGCAAGTGCCACGAGCTGGCAATCAATACAGAGCAGATGTATGAGATTTTTGCGGTAGCCAATATTGTGGGTGGAACGATAGTGATACCGCATACCCGCCGCGCTGCGGAGTATTGGGAGGAATTACAAAACAATTAGCCTTTGCCAGGGTGAAATGTCTAATTTATGGCGAACTTTGATATAACTATCATTAATGAATTTTTGAGATGAGCGATATAACAACTATAGCCCCGACGCTTACTGCGAAAGATTTTGCTACTGATCAGGAAGTCCGCTGGTGTCCAGGATGCGGCGACTACTCCATTCTGGCGCAGGTTCAGAAGATCATGCCGGGTATTGGTGTGCCCAGGGAGAACATTGTGATAGTGTCGGGAATTGGCTGCAGCAGCCGTTTCCCATATTATATGAATACATATGGCATGCATTCCATTCATGGAAGGGCGACTGCCATTGCCAGCGGATTAAAGGCTGCCCGGCCAGACCTCAGTGTCTGGATTGTAACCGGTGACGGAGACAGCCTGAGCATTGGCGGAAATCATACCATTCACCTGCTGAGAAGAAATTTTGATGTCAATGTGTTGCTGTTTAACAACCAGATATATGGATTGACAAAGGGACAGTACTCGCCTACATCAGAAGAGAGCAAGGTTACCAAGTCGACTCCCTACGGAAGCATCGACCATCCATTCAACCCGCTTGCCCTCGCAATGGGCGCGGATGCTACTTTTATAGCGCGCAGTATGGACCGCGATCCGAAACACCTGCAGGAAACGCTGGTGAGAAGCCATAAACACAAGGGTGCATCATTGCTCGAGATATACCAGAACTGTAACATATTCAATGACGGTGCCTTCGAAGTATTTACCGAGAAGTCGTCGAAACCTGAAGAGGTTTTATTTCTCGAGCAGGGGAAGCCCTTGGTATTCGGCGCTCAGCGCAATAAAGGAATCAAGCTCGATGGATTTCGCCCGGTGGTGGTGGAATTGTCTGAGGGCGTGAGTGCTGACGATCTCTGGGTGCATGATGAGCGGGATTTCTACAAGGCACAGATACTTACACGTATGTTTGATGACCCGCGTATACCTGGTCACCTCCCACGTCCTTTTGGAGTATTCTATGAGACTGACAGACCATGCTATGAAGATGTTATGGCAAGTCAGATCGAGCAGGTACAGACAACAAAGGGAAAAGGGGATCTCGACAAACTCCTCCGCGGCCGAGAGACCTGGACCATCAACTGATCGTTAGTACAAAAAAAAAGAGCCAGCGATTGAAATCGCCGGCCTGTGCTTACCTCTGAAACCACAAAAAGAAAGAGGTGTATTAATATCTTATGTATTAAATAAAGGGTTGTGTTGCCGGAAATTTTGCTGGGTAGGACGAAACAAGATGTTCTTTGAATGGATATTGAAACCTTTGTATAGGAGTACAACGATAGTTGTAAAAAAATCTGACTAAGGGAGATTGGAATAAACCGGAAATTGGATGGTTGGGGGAGGATGACCTTGGATAAACGCGTAAGCGGATTTAAAAGTAAAGACTGTTGAGTTAAAAAACAATATTTTATGGATTTTTTTTAAAAAAAAATTTAATGTATTGCCAGAACCGCTTACTGGGAGTGACTTTGCGGGTACTGAATTATTAATTCAGGACCAGTTGTTTCTCGGCAGCATCAAATGCCTTCTCTTTTTTGCTGTT
>JACMLD010000229.1 GCA_014379785.1 Chitinophagaceae bacterium | reverse complement strand
ATAGCGGGTATTTGCCAGCATAAATTCTCCGTCGCTCCCATTGCTTTCGAGCCCGATGGAACCCATGGCATGAAACATTCTGTCGTCCCTGAATAGTTTGCGTTGTGCCAGTTTTGGATTGGGTATTTCCGGATTGGGCGGTGAGTTTTCATATCTTATCACCCGGCCCATGCCGCTCATCATGTGATACAGTATATGGCAATGAAAAAACCAATCACCGCCAGGTTCTGAAGCCGCAAATTCTATCGTATCTCTTTCCATTGGCATGATGTCAATCACATTTTTCAATGGTGCGTATTCACCTTGCCCATTCAGCACTCTGAAATCATGGCCATGCAAGTGCATGGGATGACGCATCATACTATTATTGAAAAGGATGATTCTCAAATTCTCTCCTTTTTTGATCAGTATCCTGTCGCTTTCAGACACGGTCTTATTGTCCATGGTCCAAACATACCGGTTCATATTTCCTGTGAGGTCAAATTTTAACTCCCTCGATGGACCTGCAGGTAAACTCGTTTTTTCAGGAGCGCGCAGCATGTTGTAATTCAAAGTCACAAGATCAGCAGTTTCTTCAATTTCAGGATACATCACGGTGTTCATATCCATTATCTGGTTTTGCATTTTCATGCCCTTCATTTCGATCATGTTTCCTTTCATGTCCATCATCTCGTTCATCATCTTCATACCGGCAAAATACTTTAGCCTGGGTAAAGGCGAAGCCAGTTGCCTTATACCTTTTCCCAACCAGAGCGATGTGGACTTTGTCCTGTCTTCTGATGTTGCCAAAAACTCAAACGCTGTACTGTCGGCCGGAATGGTAACCACCACATCATATGTTTCAGATACGGCAATGATTAATCGGTCAACTTCCACAGGAGCAACATCGTTTCCGTCGGAAGCAACCACTGTTATCTTGCCGCCGGCATAGGTAAGCCAGAAATAGGAAGATGCGCCGGCATTGGCTATCCGCAATCTTACTTTATCACCAGCTTTAAGCTGGGATTGCTCAATCTGATTTTTGCCATTGGTTAAAAAACTATTGTAATACACATCACTTACATCCATTGCATTCATCCGCTTCCACTCATTGATTATTTTTGTTTTCAGGTGCTTCCGTTTGATTGCTTCAGAATAGCTTTGCGTAGCACCCTTCTGAATGGCGAACCAATCGGTAGCCGCATGCAGACTGCGGTGAACCTCTTCGGGTTTCATGTCTGTCCATTCACTCAGGATAACAGGAATTGTAGGTATATCCCACTCATTTCTTTTGTTTATTATGAATGCTCCATACATACCTATCTGCTCCTGCAACTCTGTATGGCTATGATACCAGTGTGTCCCATGCTGAACTATGGGAAATTTGTACAAAAATTTAGCGCCGGGTTTAATGGGCATCTGCGTGAGATTTGGTACACCATCATACCTGTTTGGAAGAAATAGTCCGTGCCAGTGTAGTGAAGTTTCCTCTTTCAAATTATTATACACGTAGATTTCTGCCGTGTCACCTTCTGTAAAAGTCAGCGTGGGCATAGGAATCTGGCCATTGACTGCGATGGCCCTTTTCGATTTTCCCGAAAATTTTACCACAGTATCTGAAATATATAAATCATAGCGGACGGTGCGGGGAGGATCACTCGCGGCAATGGTTTTTATGGTGCCTGAATTGGTTACCTGCATATCTCCTTTTTCTTTTTCGATTACAAGCCTCATCCCGCACTTGGGGCAATTACCCGGTTTGGCGGCATGTATCTCCGGGTGCATGGGGCAGGTATAGCTTGCAGTCTGTGCATAAGCAAAGCATTGAAGCGCTATGGCAAAGACCGATAAAAATATTTTTGTCATCAATGAAGTCTTTACTTTTTAACTTTCAACATACTTGCATTTATTGCCACAACAACAGTGCTTACCGTCATTAAAACGGCTCCGGCTGCCGGACTTAACAAGATGCCCTGTTTATACAATATTCCCGCGGCCAATGGAAGGGCAACCACATTATAACCTGTTGCCCAAATCAGATTCTGTATCATCTTTCGGTAAGTGGCCTTGCCAAATAAAACCAGGTTCACAATGTCTTTTGGGTTACTATTTACCAGAACGATACCTGAGGTCTCTGCAGCGATGTCGCTCCCACTGCCTACTGCAATGCCAATATCTGCCTGTGCTAACGCAGGCGCGTCGTTGACACCATCGCCGGTCATGGCAACAAATTCTCCTTTGTCCTGCAATTCCTGTATTTTATCTAATTTCTGGTGAGGCAATACTTCCGCAAAAAAACTGTCCATACCCAATGCTTTGCTCACACTGGCTGCTACCTTATTGTTGTCTCCTGTAAGTAAGATGGATTTTATATTATTTTCCTTCAACTTTTGAATAGCTTCTGCCGATTCTGGCCGGATTTTATCCGATAAAGCAATGTATCCTGCCAACTGATCATTGATGATTATGAAGACAACCGTTTCAGTGTCATTGCCAGTGAAACCATCAGAAACTTCAATATTATTTTCCTTCAGGTAGCCGGGACTTACCACCAATATCTTTTTGCTCTCGACGATGGCTTCAACTCCTTTACCTGTTATGGCATTAAAATTTTCATTTCCAGGAACTGTAATCGACAAGTCTTTTGCTTTTTGCAGAATGCCTGTGGCAATAGGGTGTTCCGATTTCTGCTCTAATGAGGAAGCTAAACGAAGAATTTCATTTTCGGTTATATCTTTCTGGAGAGATACAACCTTTGATACCTCAAACTTCCCTACGGTAAGTGTACCTGTCTTATCAAATACGATGGTGGTGATTTTTCTGGCATTTTCGAAAGCAGTCCGGTTTTTTATCAGCAACCCATTTTTTGCGGAAATGGCAGTGGATTTTGCGACTACCAGCGGCACGGCCAGGCCCAATGCGTGCGGGCAACAAATAACAATGACAGTGACCATTCTTTCCATTGCAAACGCCAGCGTTTGCCCGGTAAAATACCAATATGAAAATGTAGCTATGCCAACAAAGATTGCGATTAAGGTTAACCATCTTGCAGCCTTATCTGCCAGCAGTTGTGTATTGGATTTAGATTTTTGTGCATCCTGCACCAGGTTTATTACCTGCGACAAATAGGAGTCCTGCACGCCATGAGATACGTTGATTTTTATAGATCCATTGCCATTGATAGAACCAGCAATTACCTTATCCCCTTTGATCTTTTGCACTGGTTTGCTTTCTCCGGTCAGCATGCTTTCATTCAGATATGTTTCCCCATCAACAACGATTCCATCTGCTGCAACCTTTTCGCCGGGTCTTATCAGTATGATGTCATTGGCTTTCAGAGAGGCTGTCTTTACATCGGACAATTTTTCTCCAACCAGCAGGTGAGCATCATCGGGCATTAATTGCACCAACAATTCCAACTCTCTGGATGCCCCCGCTACGGATTTCATCTCTATCCAGTGCCCTAACAGCATAATGAGTATTAATGTGGCGAGTTCCCAAAAGAAGTCCATACCCGGTAGACCAAACACGATGGCAAGGCTATAGATATATGCCACCATTATGGCAAAACCAATCAGAAACATCATGCCGGGGTTTTTTGCCCTGGCCTCGTCCACCAATCCTTTCAGAAAAGGCCATCCACCGTAAAAAAAGACAATAGAGGACAGGGCGAGTAATACATACTTCGAACCAGGAAAACTGATACGAATACCCACCCATTGCTGTATCATCTCAGATAACAGCATGATGGGAATGGTTAATACCAAAACCACATAAAACCGCTTTTTAAAATCTGCAATCATGCCGGTATGACCATTGTGTTTGTCGTGGGAGTTGGACGAGCCAACGCTTTTTACCGGCTCCAGGGTCATACCGCACAAAGGACAGTTGCCCGGCTTATCCTCAACGATCTGGGGATGCATGGGGCAGGTATATTTCAGCGTCTCATGATGATGTTCCATATTATCATTTATTTGAAAACATTGAACAGCGTGTATTCAAATTTCAACACGATGCCGTTTGGCGCTGTCCTTTGCATGGTGGAATACAGTTCCTGCCGGTATGCGATATCTACCCTTGCCTGGCTATTGATAATAAATTGCACCGACGGAGCGATATCGAGGTACGACTTCCCGTTGTCATTTAGTCTCTGCCCCAGAAACTCCAGCATAAAATTCATATTGGTTTGATTATAGTCACGATAGACCTTCGGAAGCATCAGTTTACCAACGGAAAAGGTGTAATTGATGGCACTATTACTTTCAGAGCCGGGAAATTTATAATCTGGCTTATTGTCCAGCGCCCGTTCATAACTCAATGATGTGCTCAAAGCAATCTTGTGAAGTAACTGAGTTGCGATGATTCCCGATTCGTATCCGGTATTATGCCCCATCGTTTCAATTTCCTGCTGGTGAATATCTGCATTGTTGAGGCTGTACCTGCCGTAAACCGCCATCCTGAAATGGCTTTGGATATCATCCATACTCAGGAACCGATATTTCGCGTACAGACTACCACCTTCTGCCTTCAACCCACCCTCCTGCCGGTTACTGATAAAACCCTGAGCATGAACCATCCATTTTTTATTGATGCCCCACATCAACTCTGGCATGTTATGATAATTGAGCTTGCCGTCCTTTTCAAACATAAAGGCATTCATGTCCCTTATACCAAGAGACTTCGCAGGCATGTTACTGGCAGGTTCGGTAAAGACAAATAACTCCTGTGCTCTTACTTTCAGTGAAACAAAAACCATTAAAATAAAAAACAACTTCTTCATATCAGAGCGTTTTGATATGATAGCGATTGTTGTTTACTGAAGCATAGGTTGGATGTTGTTTGGATAACTTTTGCAGTTTCTTATATTCCTTTTCGGTCACGAACCCTTTGT
>JACMLD010000228.1 GCA_014379785.1 Chitinophagaceae bacterium | reverse complement strand
GCAAATCTCACAATGTCGAGATTCAGTTTGGCGCATCGGCCAATATCGCTGTAAACAGCCCCTCGCAAAATGTGCAAACGAAAATTTATTCCGATAAAAATTTGTCTGTTGCAAGAGCCGGGTCATCCGCCCAACAGGTCTTACAGAAGAAAGGCGATGACCTGCGGATTGACTGGGGTTATATGTATGTGGCTGCTGGCAGGGAAAAACTGAAAACACAGTTTATCTCTTCTTCTGCCAATTCCGTTTCGTCGTTCGCAAACGGACAAAAGCCTGTTGCAATAGCCTCGGGACGTGGACTGGTGCTCAATACCATTCTCACACCCGGTACGGTAGGTGCCACCCCCAAAGAAGTCATGCTGATGATCGGTTACGATGACATCTATTCAGTACAATTTTTTAACCAGAATCTCAGACCCTGGTGGAGAAAAACAGGAGAGGAGACTTTCGAAAACCAATTACAGTTGGCTTCCGCCGAATATTCATCAATCGTTGCCAGGTGTGATGCATTCGATAAAAAAATGTACCGCGATGCATTGAGCGCGGGGGGAGATGATTACGCCAGGCTTTGTATACTTGCCTACCGTCAATGCATAGCCGCACACAAGCTGGTGAAAAGTCCGGATGGAGAAACCCTTTTTCTTTCCAAAGAAAATTACAGCAACGGCTCCATCAATACGGTGGATGTTACTTATCCGTCTGCACCACTTTTTCTGCTCTACAATACCGAGTTGCTAAAGGGCATGCTCAACGGAATATTTTACTACAGCGAAAATGGCAAATGGCAGAAGCCTTTTGCGGCTCATGATTTAGGTACTTATCCGATTGCAAACGGGCAGACCTATGGAGAAGACATGCCAGTGGAAGAAAGCGGAAATATGCTGATACTTACGGCGGCGATTGTGCAGAGAGACGGAAATGCAGCCTATGCAAAAAAGCATTGGCAGACGCTGGGAATATGGGCCGACTATCTGGTTAAAAATGGTTTCGATCCCGCCAATCAACTTTGTACCGATGACTTTGCCGGACATCTCGCGCGCAATGCAAATCTGTCTATAAAGGCCATCATGGGCATTGCGGGGTATGCTAAAATTGCGGGTATGATGGGTGAGGAGGCGATTGCAAAAAAATATATGGATACTGCCATGGCGATGGTACCGCGCTGGATGAAACTGGCAGATGCCGGCGATCATTACGCGCTCACATTTGACAACAATAAGACCTGGAGTCAGAAGTACAATTTGGTGTGGGACAAATTACTCGGACTGAATATTTTTCCACCTGAAGTGTATAAAAAAGAAATCCGGTTTTATATGGGCAGGCAAAACAAATATGGTTTGCCGTTGGATAGCCGCCGCACCTACACAAAATCCGATTGGATCATCTGGACGGCCACGATGGCGGATAGTCCAGCGGATTTCAAAGCACTGGTTGCACCTGTCTATAAGTTTGCGAAGGAAACGCCTTCCAGAGTTCCCCTAAACGACTGGCACGAAACTACGACCGGTGAGAAAGTCGGCTTTCAGGCGAGGTCTGTGGTGGGCGGGTATTTTATCAAGATGCTGGAGTTGAGTCAGCGGAAATAATATTTCCGTAACAATCAACATTTCGAATGCTTTCGGTCCAAAAATTCTGAAAGAAAAGGAGCTGTTAAACTCTCTTTCCTTTTTGCAAGTTCGGGTGGCTTACCCGCGAAAACAATCTGTCCACCTTCATCACCGGCACCGGGACCGATATCTATTACCCAATCACTCCCCGCCACAACCCGCATGTCGTGTTCCACAGCTATCACAGTATTACCTGCATCAACCAGATTGTCGAGCTGCGTCATGAGTTTTTCTACATCAGAAGGATGAAGACCAGTTGTCGGTTCATCCAGAATATAGAGAGATTGACCCCGCTGGGCGCGCTGCAGTTCTGTCGCGAGTTTTATTCGTTGTGCCTCGCCACCAGATAACTCCGTGGCGGATTGGCCGAGTCGCAAATATCCGAGACCGACCTCACGGAGAACAGTAAGCGATCTTTGAATCGATGGTTCTTCTGCAAAAAATTCCCATGCACTGTCAACCGTCATCGCCAGCACTTCGGCAATATTCTTTTCATTGAATTTTATTTCCAGTGTTTTTTCATTGTATCGTGCACCCTGGCAAACCGAGCATGGGGCGTACACGCTTGGGAGAAACAATAGTTCCACCATCACGAACCCTTCTCCGAGGCAGTTTTCACATCTTCCCTTAGCTACGTTGAATGAAAATCTTCCTGCATCGTATTTTCTTGCTTTCGCTGCTTTTGTAGACGCGAATAGTTTTCTCACATTGTCAAACAAACCGGTGTAGGTAGCAAGATTGGATCTCGGTGTTCGTCCGATCGGTTTCTGGTCTACCAGCACCAGCCTTTTTATCTGATCCATACCGGATACGATATGTCCGCCGATCGTCTCGACTTCTACCTCTTCCAATCCATCGCTTTCTTCTTCCGTTGATTCAAGTTCGTGGCCAAGATGTTCAGCCACTAATTCTACAAGAACCTGGCTCACAAGGCTTGATTTTCCCGAACCGGAAACACCGGTTACACTGGTGAAGACCCCGATCGGAAATGCTGCGTCAATATCATTGAGGTTATTTCTTTTTATGCCGGAAAGTTTGAGCCATCCTTTTGGCTCACGCTTGTGATTGTTTATAAATGCTTCTTCGTTGAAAAGATGGATCCTCGTCTGCGAATCTTTTATCTCTCTCAATCCCTCTGGCGGTCCGCTGTATAAGACCTTTCCGCCTTTTTCTCCGGCGAGCGGTCCGACGTCTACGATCCAGTCGGCGCAGCGGATTACGTCGAGTTCATGTTCCACCACAAAAAGTGAATTACCTGAAGATTTCAACAAGTTGAGTGCAGTGAGCAATGCTCTTGTATCAGCCGGGTGCAATCCCGCAGACGGTTCGTCGAGCACATACACCACGCCAAAAAGATTTGAATGTACCTGAGTCGCCAGGCGGAGTCGTTGCAGTTCACCGGG
>JACMLD010000227.1 GCA_014379785.1 Chitinophagaceae bacterium | reverse complement strand
TTTAGCTTGGAAGCACAGTGTGGGAATTTGCCATCACGATCATCGGAGTGATCGCAACCGACGCATCGGCACCTGCCCGTAGCGGCCTTGGCTCCTGCGGGGGAGTTTAGAGAAAGCATCACATAAACACTGCCAGCAGGAACACAGCCGTGGGGCAGTGACGTGCGGAGGTGGGGACCAAAAGTATAGGCCGGGGGTCTCTCCACCCCTTGGCTGCGCCAATGGAGTCGAGATGACAGACTCCGAACTTCGTGCGTGGCCTAATTCCCGCGGATGCGTTTTAGCAACAGCTCAACCGCCTTGGCATCCCATTTCGCAAAACGACCACGCTGCACAACCATGTCATTGCTCTTTGGCTGCTGAAGAAAATAGTGAAATACAAATTCTTCGTGGGGATCTATCCACCCTATCACCTGCCCGAAACGAAGGTCATTAAACACCAGCTCAGGACCACTCTTCTGAATGGTATAATAATTTTGCGAAAACCTTTTCAACCGGTTGATGTCCTCCACATCCTTCACGTTGCGCAGCAAATGCTCGTTGCGCGGGAAGAAAACAAAATCAATGGTATCGTTTCTGTCAAAGACCGATCTGTACCCAATATTATATCCCGAATCTTTTTCCTGCACCACATACCAGAGCATTGAATTCAGTGCTGTGGGAGTGCTGAAGTATCTCTCGGTTTTTGCAGATTGCCTCGCCAGCGATCGCTGTATGATGTTTTTATTGAAAAGCGCATACACGAGATAGATAGATGGCAAGGCCACCGCCAAAACTGCCCATTTTTTTCTTGCCTTAAAATCCATTCGCCTGAACAAAAGGACGAAAAAAGCAATTGCCGGAACAATTGTAAAAAGGGGATCTGCTACAAACAATGTATTAAAAGAGACCCGGTAATGGCTGAAGGGTTCAAACCAGCCCGTTCCGTACCCGTTAAAGGCATCCAGAAAAATATGGACGAAAATTTCCAGCGAAAAAAAAGCGGTCCACGCTCCCATTCTTGGCTCAAGCCACCGGGCAAAACCCCGGGTTCTCCCTACCCTTCGCGCCAGCAATGCCAGCAAAGGAGAAAGCAATACAAGAAAAAGAAATGAGTGTGTAAATCCCCTGTGCGCCAGCAGGTCAGCCGTGGTTGGAAGAAAAAAAGACGCGATAAAATCGAAATCCGGTATGCTGTTCGCGAAAGCACCCAATAGCATGGCCTGTTTCCCGAGCTTTTTGCCCATTGTCAACTCCCCGATGGCGGCCCCTAAAAAGATATGAGTAAGACTATCCATGTATATACATAAGGTTGAGGTGGGAGATATTGAGTTTTTGAATAAAAAATCCTATTTTGCCCGCTCACTACCAGATATCCTAAATTAATGACGGCATGAAAATTTTGCAACAAAGATTGCTCCATTTCCAGGGAAAAATAAAATCAATCCCGCTGCCTTCAATACTGGATGGTGATTTCTTCAACCAGCTTCAGTCCAAACTCAGGTCAGTAAAGGGTTTGGAATTTCTCAGCAAAACAGGGGACAGTATATTTTCCGTCCTCGAAAAAATCAAATCTTTAGGCGCGGAACTCTCCATGGATGATTATGAGAAGAAGAAACTGGGAATTTTTAACCAGCTCAATTTTTTTCAATGCCTTTTCGGGTTTCTGATACCCATCGCCGGCATCGCAGGGGGAGGAAAGCCATCGATTATGGCATGGGTGGTCGCCAGTCTGCCCGCTTTTATCAGTCTCGCAGTTTTATGGCTCAATAAACAGGGAAGACGCGAAGCCGCTCTGGTCGGTTACTTTCTTTTCTATCCCATCATCACCAGCATCGTATACATGAGCGGGATGAATCTGGGAGTGGAACTATTTTTCATTCTCTATGGCATTCTATCTGTATTTTTTGTACAGGACCTCAGCCAGATGCTTTTCTCCGTTTCGCTTTCCATGATCAGTTATTTCATGCTTTCTGTAGCATGGAAAAACTACAGCTATCAGCTTGAGACGGCCAACCTGGGATTATACCTTTTCAACCAATTGCTCGCCATCGTATTCATTTTCTATGGCCTCTACCTGATAAAAAAAGAAAATACCGAATACCAGTTGCGGATTCTCAACAAAAACCGGGATCTGCACGTCAAAAACATCGAAATACAGACGCAGAAAAAGGAAATCGCAGCTACCGCTTCGCTGCTCCAGGTGCAGACAGACGAGCTCACCGAACTCAACACGGTAAAAAATAAGCTTTTCTCCATCATAGCACATGATCTGAAATCGCCGATGTACGCATTGCGAAATCTTTTCAAACACATGCAGCAGTACGACCTGCCGGCGGACGAGATAAAAACGATGGTACCGGATGTACTCCATGATCTGAATTATACTACGGGACTCATGGAAAATCTGCTGCATTGGGCAAAATGCCAGATGAATGCAGATTCTGTGAACAAACACCTTCTTTCAGTAAACGGGATCATTGACGATGTGCTCCAGCTGGTGCAGTCGCAGGCAAATTCGAAAAACATAAAACTGCACACAGTCCTGGAAACAGAAGGCACTATTTATGCCGATGAAGACATGGTAAATCTCGTTTTGCGCAACCTGATGACAAACGCCATTAAGTTTACTCCGGCAAACGGCACCATTACCATCGGTATAGAGCCGGGAACAGAAATGACCAGAATATTTGTGCGCGATACCGGCACCGGAATATCAGCAGAAGAGCTGGAAAAAATAAACGAAAATTCTTATTACAGTACGAAAGGTACAGACAGCGAATCCGGCACGGGACTCGGCCTGATGCTGGTAAAAGAATTCCTGATAAAAAATGGCGGATACCTGAAAATTGAAAGCACACAAGGCAAAGGCAGTGAATTCTCCTGCTACCTCCCCGCCGAGCATACGGAATCATGATGCAAATCATTTTCTACACTAAGTGCTTACTCTTACCAGCTCAAACTTCCCTATTAGTATGACATTTTTCTATAATTTAGCCGGACTAAACTACCTGCTATGTCGGAATGCCTCATCTGGATCGTAGACGATGATGCTGATGATCTGTATATGATCAGTCAGGCATTTAAAGAGTGTTCATTTGAAATCCGGACTTTTACCCATCAGGAGGCGAAAGATCTGATTCCAGCCCTTGAAAAATCTTATTCCCGCGATTTCCCCCAACTCGTTTTACTGGACATCAACATGCCCGGCATCTCCGGAAAAGAGTTATTACTCACCGTTAGAGCTGATAACCGGTTCAGACATATTCCAATCGTGATGTTTACCACCTCCGCCTCCCGGCAGGATAAGGTGGAGTGTATGACCTACGGCGCCAACTGCTTTCTCACGAAACCGTCCAGTTACAACGGCATGACGAAAATCTGTTCATCACTCGCCACTGTATTTTGCACGCCTGAGTTTTCGCAGGTTAGATAAAATCCGATCATTATCTTTGGGATTCACCCATCCCTGGAAGCAGCCTGAGCGCATTTAAAATCGACTCTATGCATTATTTAATCATTGTCTGCGACGATGAGGGAGATGCTGCCAGTGTGGTAAAAGCTTTCGAAAAACAGTCGCGGAAAATTCAGATGACCATTTTTTCTTCTGCCAGATTGCTGACTGATTTCCTTGAAACAAAACAGGAGGCAGAGTATCCTGCACTCGTGATCATCGACTACTACCTGCCGGGCATGAGTAGTCTTGACCTGGTAGTCAGCATGCGCAAAAAAAAGGAATACAGGCTTATTCCTCTAGCAGTCATGGCCGGATTTGCCACACAGGACGTCATAGGGAATTATTACAAAGAGGGAGCAAATTGTTTTTACAGAAAGCCAGTGGATGATGATGACTGGAGTCATATGGCAGACTGTCTTTTGACTTTATTCTTTAATTAATTTTTTTCGGTTGTTGATATCAGTTATACATTCTATTTAATTAAATTCGAACAAAATAATTTTTTATGCCGGGTTGCCTTTTCTGGGTAGTTGATGATGACGCCGATGATCTCGTATTGATTGAACAAGGATTTTCAGAATTTGGATTGAGAGTGAGCATGTTCCAACCCGACCGCGCCGGGACAATTTTAGATCGGTTTGAAGCCGAAGCTGCGAAAAATCCCCCTCAAATGATCATGCTTGATATCAATATGCCCTTTATTTCGGGTAAAGAATTGCTTGTCCTGCTCAAATCAGATCCGCGCTTCCGTCATATTCCTATCGTAATGTTTACAACTTCTACCTCCCATCAAGACAAAATGGAATGCATGCGTGCCGGGGCAAATTGCTTTCTTACCAAACCCGCGACCTTTACAGAATTGACAAAGATTTGCGACTCTCTTTCCACCCTCTTCTGCTCGGGGGCCGTGTCCGTTGAAAGAGCGCGTTAAGATTTATTTTCCCAGATTGAACATTTTCATCCCAAAAATGGAAATGATTGGTATTTGAAACCGATATACATCACTGATTGAGAACAATATATGTTCTGGCCCCCCGTTTGAACATTCATTTGTCTCAAATCGTATCCCATGTCTAAAACTTTACTCCAAATCCCTGAACTTGCCGGACAAATCATCCGTCAGATTCTTTTTCCAAAACCGGCTCTTGCGCTGGCTTTGAAAGCAAGGATTGGTATCGTTTTCCTTACGCTGGCGTCGTCGGGACTGCAGGCCCAGGCAGTATCAGAAATAGTAACTGATTTTAACGGTTACTGGAAATCATCTAACAATGCAATCAACTCTGTAAAACCCGACAACTCACACAATCTTGTTTCTTTCACATATAATGGTATCAGGGTATCTACCGGCGTAAACGACGCACTACTGACGTCAAAAGGTCTTTCTTATATACCAGGTGACTTTCGTGCACTTCCGATGCTCAATATAACAGGGACACCATCCGGGAACACAAAAATTGGAATGGGCGCACTTGCAGACGGCATTCTGAATGGCGGCTTGCTTACCGCTCCATCAAGAAACTTCGGAACCTATCTTACCGACGGCGTGAATGGTCTTGACATCGGAACATGCGTGGCGAATCTGCCTGCAGGTACGATGTTTCTTTCTGTTACAAATTTGAGAAGCCAAAACATCGGTGACGGTGGTGCAGATATTCTTGTTACCCAGGTAGCAGATCCCTCCAGCCAGAATGACAGATATGAATTCACCGATGTATATGGTGTAAGAGTAGGAAATTCAAAAGACATTATCCTGAGCGGCATTTCTCCCGTAGGAAACTGGGTGGCCGACTTTTATGAGGCAACTGGTTCGAATGTCCTGCTTAGTGGTTTTACACAGACACAGCGCCCCATGCGTTTGTGGGCAGCAGATTTCAGCGACTTCGGAATCGACTCTACAAACATCAACAGGATTGCATATTTCAAAATCACCCTGAGTGGGCAAAGTGACCTCGCTTTTGTTGCATACAACAACAATACATTGAATGTGCAGAGCATACTTCCGGTAAATTTCACCTCTTTCACTGGCCGCACAAACGCCGACAAGGTTGACCTCAAATGGACAACTGCAAACGGGGTCACCAATCGTTTTGAAATTGAATCAAGTGTGGACGGTACACACTTCGAATCACTTGCTACCGTTGCCGCAAAAAATCATACAGGCGGATCATTCGAATACAACTACACTGTAAAAAATGCCCCCGTAGGTACCCGCTACTTCAGGATCAAACAGATTGATATCAATGGAAGTTATGACTACAGTCGCATCATTCAGGTGGTAGCCATTGAATCTAAAACAACCTTCAGTGCATTCCCAAATCCCGCTAAGTCTTTTATAACGGTTAACCACCCTGCCGCAACAGCCAATGAGTCCATCACCCTTTACCATATCAACGGTTCAGTGGCCATGAGAAAGGTTGCCACTGCAGGCGCGGTTCAGACAAAGATTGATGTACAGTCGCTCAACCGTGGTTCTTATTACCTGAGTTTTGGTACAGGTAATATCAGGACAAGCCAGCTGGTAGTAGTGCAGTAAACACTCCTCCTATCGGGCATGATTATTTTATCAGGATAATCATGGCACTAAAAGAATACAACAAGAAACGTTCTTTCAATGCAACACCAGAGCCTACCGGCGGAAAGGCAGGTGGCGAAAAGCTCATTTTTGTCATTCAGAAACACGATGCAACGAGACTGCACTACGATTTCAGATTAGAAATGAAAGGTGTGCTGAAAAGCTGGGCCGTCCCAAAGGGCCCTTCTCTCAACCCGGCAGACAAACGTCTCGCCATGCTGGTAGAGGATCATCCATACGATTACAAAGACTTTGAAGGGATTATTCCGGAAGGAAACTATGGTGCCGGCACTGTCATCGTTTGGGATCAGGGTTACTATGGACCGCTGGAAACAACTGGTGATAAGTCGAAAGATGAAAAAGATCTTCTCAAACAATTCAAAGCGGGCTCAGTAAAAATCCGGATGGAGGGTTCGAAACTCAAAGGAGAATTTGCACTGGTAAAACTCAAAGGCCGCGATGAAAACGCCTGGCTGCTCATTAAGCATCGCGATAAATTTGCAAAAGAAATGGATGTGACAAAAAAAGACAAATCCGTTGTATCGGGAAAGTCGTTACTGCAAATGGAAAAATCTTCAGGGTCGCCAAAAGCCGTGGCAAAGAAAACAGCAACGAAGAAAACGGCTACGAATTCTGCTCCTGCTCCGGTCAAAAAAAAAAGTCCGTCCCAGCAAAAAAATAAAGAAAGAAAATTAAGCGCCACGTCTCTGGCGATTTTGAAGCTGGGTACCAAATCTGCGATGCCAAAGATTTTCGGACCCATGCTTGCAACACTTACTGACAAGGCTGTTGACAAGGAAGGATGGTTATATGAAGTGAAATGGGATGGATACCGCGCACTCGCTTTCATGAATAAGGGTAAGAGTGAACTTATCTCGAGAAACAAAAAATCATTCAACGAAAAATTTTATTCGATCTATGACGCGTTGAACGAGCTGTCGCTCAACGCAGTGATCGACGGTGAGGTGGTCGTCCTTGACAAAGCTGGCATTTCCGATTTCAGCAAGTTGCAGGGCTGGCGGAGCGAGGCCGACGGAACGCTGGTATACTATGTGTTTGACCTTTTATGGTACGATGGGATTGATCTGAGAGTGCTTCCGTTATCGGACAGGAGAACAGTGCTGAAAGACGTGCTGCCAGAAAATGGGGCGATACGACTGAGTGATAATTTCGAAAGTACCGCTACTGGATTCTATGCCATAGCCGAAAAAATGGGACTGGAAGGCATCATTGCAAAAAAGGCCGACAGTGAATACCTCTCCGACCAACGCTCAACAGAATGGCTTAAAATCAAGACCCAGAAAAGACAGGAAGTAGTAATTGGAGGATATACAAACAATGAAGGATCTTCGAAGCTTTTCAGTTCATTGCTGGTGGGAGTTTATGAAAATAGAAAGCTGCAGTATACCGGCAAGATTGGGACAGGGTTTACCGAGACAATGCAGAAAGAGATGCTGAAGACATTCAAACCGCTTGTAGTAAGGAAATGCCCATTTGAATCTGAGCCGGACATCAACAAGCCTTCGCGTTTCAGACCGAACCCGCCGATGGCGAAAGCGGTATGGCTGAAACCTTCCCTGGTTTGCGAGGTAAGTTATCGCGAGCTCACGGAGGACGGTGTAATGCGCCATCCTTCGTTTGAAGGAATGCGGACAGATAAAAGCGCTGATGAAGTAGTGCTTGAAAAAGAGGTTTCTGCAGAAAAGATTCCATCGAAGAAAAAAAGTCAGGGTGTTGGAAAGATCATTGTTGCCCAGAAAGAGCAGGACAGAAATACTTTTCTGAATCCTTCCGAAGAGACGCAGGTCAGGAAGGTAAACGGACATACGCTGAAATTTACAAATCTCAGCAAGATATATTGGCCGGCCGATAAGGTCAGCAAGCGGGATATGCTCAATTATTATTACCAGGTGGCAGAATATATATTGCCTTATCTGAAGGACAGGCCGCAGAGCTTGAATCGCTTTCCGAATGGAATCAAGGGTCCATCGTTTTATCAGAAAGACGTGACGGGCAAAGTACCTGACTGGATTGAAACCTATCCCTATCACAGCGATGCGGACGGTGAAGATAAAAATTTCATGGTCTGCTCAAATGAGGCGAGTCTTTTGTATATGGCTTCACTGGGTTGCATTGAAATGAATCCCTGGAGCAGCCGGACCAAAAAGCCAGACAATCCGGATTGGTGTATCATTGATCTGGATCCCGATAAAAATCATTTCGATCAGGTGGTTGAGGCTGCGCATGTGACGCGCCGGGTACTGGAGGAACAGAACATAAAGAGTTTCGCCAAGACGTCGGGCTCAACGGGAATTCATATCTATATACCGCTGGGTGCAAAGTATGATTATGAAGTGTCGAAGGAATTTGCGCGCATGATTGCCACGCGTGTGCACGAGGAGCTGCCATCGTTTACAAGCATCGAGCGACTGACAAAAAACAGGAAAGGCAAAATGTATATTGATTTTTTGCAGAACCGTCAGCGTGCTACGCTCGCTGCGCCCTATGCGTTGCGGCCAAAACCTGGTGCACCGGTATCAATGCCTTTGCATTGGGATGAGGTAAAAAAAGGAATGAAGATCACAGATTATAATATCCGCAATGCCATTGGAAGATTGCGCGAAGTGGGCGATATTTTTAAGCCGGTGTTGGGGAAGGGGGAGAAGATTAGCAAATTAGTAAATTAGCAGATTAGTAAATTAGCAGATGTGGAAAATGGAGAGAATGGGGAGAATGTGGCTCGCTTCGCTCGCTGACTTATCATTTCGACTCCCATCGCGAAGCGATGTGGGTGGAGAAATCCCCTGCTATTAGTTTTGTTGATTCAACTCCGGCCGGCTGGGGATTTCTCCGCTCACTTCGTTCGGTCGAAATGACCGCACCCGACACAT
>JACMLD010000226.1 GCA_014379785.1 Chitinophagaceae bacterium | reverse complement strand
TAGTCAGAGAAAGCTGTCTCGTTTTCATTTACACATTTTTAGTTTAATAATCATTATGGATTGTAGTCCGATAGGGTTTTATCAAATGCTATGCCTGTAGACCTGAATCTTTGGATATAATGCCGTGCTTAAGCTTGCTGAGTATATATGTACACAAGCCTTTGTGCTTAATGTGGCGAAAAAGCATCCTTCTGGCACAATAGTTTTATCATTTAAGCAAAACCATAAGCAATGAAAGCCATCTGGACAGGGGCCATCGGTTTTGGCCTCGTAAACATTCCTATTAAGATGTATAGCGCCATTCAGGGCAGCGAACTTGACCTTGATATGCTGGACAAGAAAGATCATTCAAACATTAAATTTCAGCGCATCAATGAAAAAACCGGCAAGGTGGTCCAATGGGCCAATATTGTAAAAGGTTATAAAATGGAGGACAAATACGTGGTGTTGTCCGATGAAGATTTTGCAAAGGCCAGTCCGCAAAAATCGAAACTGATCGAAATAGAAGAGTTTGTAGATGCGGGCGAGATTGACAGTGTATATTATGAAACGCCTTATTACCTGGAACCCGAAAAGACCGGTGGAAAAGCGTATGTGCTACTCCGTGATGCACTCAAAAAATCAGGAAAGGCCGGTCTCGGCAGGTATGTGATGCGTACCAAGGAAAGTCTCTGCATGATCAAACCTTACAAGGATATTCTGATAGTAAACAAGATTCGCTTTCAGCAGGAAATCAGGGATATAGATGAAATAAAGATTCCAGCCGGCGACGGCAAGGCAGCTGAAGTAAAAATGGCTATGGAACTTATCAACCAGCTCACAGGGAAATTTGATATCTCAAAGTATAAGGATACTTACACAGACGAGTTGATGAAACTGATAAAGGCGAAAGCCAAAGGCAAAAAAATTGCCGCTCCTACGATGCGTGTGGTACATTCAAGAACCAAAGATCTTATGTCTCAGCTTAAAGCAAGCTTGCAAACCGGGAAAAGAAAAGCATCATAACGCGGTAATTTACTCATCGAAATGCGAAGGAAGAATTTCCTTCGCTTCCCTTTTTATAATAAACACGGCAGTGTCATGCGGCTTTATGCCGCTCCCATAGTGGATCGTATAGACCTTGGTAAATTCTGCTCCAAAGTAAAGAATGATGGAAGAATAGTAGACCCAAAGGAGAATGATCACCACTGAGGCCGCGGCTCCATAGGTAACCCCGATATTAGAATTACCCAGGTATAATCCAATCAATAACTTACCCAGCAGGAAAAGAAAGGCTGTGAAGAATGATCCGACAAATGCGTCCTTCCATCGAATGGTAGCATCGGGCAGCACTTTAAAGATGACGGCGAATAGCAAGGCGATCACTACAAAAATAATCGCAATGTTCAGCACATAAAAAATATAAACCGTTACGTCAGGAAAAAATCGCGCGAGTTTTTCATTTACTATATCCATCAGCGCATTTACGACCAGCGATACCAACAGGATAAAACCAAGACCTATGATGAGGGAGAAAGACAAGAGCCGGTTGATGATCAGCTTGAGCCATCCTTTCTTTGGTTTTGATTTGATGCTCCATATATAATTGATTGAGTCCTGTATTTCGGTGAACACTCCGGTTGCTCCGATGATGAGCAGTATGAAGCCCACGATGGCGCCAGTTATACCCTGATCGAGCTTCTCGATATTCTGTATGATCTCCTGCACCTGCAGGGCCGCACTGGAGCCCACGAGCCCTTTTATTTGTCCATAGATTTTCCCCTGTACTGCTTCGCGGCCGAAGAAGACACCGGCAAGCGCCGGTATAATAATAAGCAGAGGTCCAAGAGCGAAAATGGTATAATATGAGAGCGAGGCGCTGTGTTTTATCGCATTGTCTCCTATAAACTCCTTGACTGCACGCTTGAAAACGTCAAAAAACACCTTAACCTTCTGAAAAATAATGTTCATATAAGTTTTTTGTGGAGTCTATTCCCCAACACCGCATGAAATTATCATTAAAAGTGAAGAACGGGGCTAATAATACGTTATTCTTTTTTTGGCAGAGTTTTTTGATATATAGAAATGAGAAATTCCATTTTAATAACCGTAAATCATTTTTATGAGAAGTATACTTTATCTGATCGCCGTCATCTTACTTATTGGTTGGTTGCTTGGTGTATTTGTTTACAGCGCCAGCGGACTTATCCATGTATTGATTGTTTTAGCAGTCATCGCTTTGTTATTGGGTATCATAAGAAGAGCTTAACGGTTATTTTTCTTATAGTATGTTGGGGGTTAAGGCCGCAATTGCGGCCTTATTTTTTTGTCCGGCCCGAAAAAAAAACCCTTGCGGGCTTTAATATTTCAAACTTTCTTTCCTACCTGATCATCAACTCACTCGGTCCTAACTTATTCTCCCTGTCCACCAGCACACCTTTTGCACCATCGTCCGCTTCTATTACATACATCACCGCCGGAGGTTCAACTGATCCCGGGGCACTGGCAAATCTGAAAAAGTTTACTATCTGTATATGCTCAGGACTATAGGTTCTGTTTGAATCCAGGCAATAGAACCCGGAGTCAGTCGCTTTGAAATGTTCTTTATAACCGTTTTGTACAAGTTTATTAAGACATATAGCCAGTGTCTTCATGTACGGCATATTTTGATTGTGTGTTCGCATAGCCATGTCTTTGCACTATACTTAAAAAAACACTGCCAGCTGAAATGCTGGCAGAACAAGGATTTGATGAGTAATACCGTCTACAATGCGCCACATTTCCTCAACAAAAAAAGGCCGGTCATTTCTGACCGGCCGGAACCAAGCTTATCGTAAGGTACATTACTCGATTTTGTCTCTTGTAGTCATAGTGCCGGAAATTATCATAGTGCGGATCGATGTCCTTTTATGGCTCCAGGTTTTTCTTTGCTATTTAGCCATCTCATGCATATCACGGTATTTCTTGATGATATCATGTGAAGACTTAAGAGAAGATTTCTGTGTGGCGATAAGCTGACGTACTTCAGAGTCCATAGCAGCATCTGATTCCAGTGCCTGCTGATATGCTTTCTGTGCAGCATCTTCACCAAATTCGCAAGATGCGAGGATTGCATGCCTGTCCTTGCCTGTGAAAGTTGCCTTCACGTCCATCCACACTCTGTAAATTTTACCGGATGTAGTGGTTGATGTTGTTGGTTCTCCACCCAATCTGCCAACTTCGGCAGTCAGTTCGGCAACATATTTATGGCTTTCATCTGCCATTTTATCAAATATTGCTATCAGGTCCACATCAATGTTTTTTGCTTCGCCTGACGCTCTGTTATAACCTTCAATTCTATCGTTGTTGATTTGAATAAGGTCGTTCAGTACTTCGACGAGATCATTATTTGCGCTCATAACTTGAGATTTATTTGGTTAACAAACGTTTCCATTTACTTTGTAAAAACCGTGCCCCTTGTGATTTCCATCGGTTTATACATCCCCGTGTAATCAGCGGTTGCCATCTGTGGATGCAATTCCTCAACGTGATGCATATCGGGGGCGCTATGGCACACAATTTTTAGAATCAGAGTAAATAATATATGTCATGAAATCACTCATTTTCGGCTGCCTGGCCGTTGTTTCGGTTTGCCATGCGCAGCAGTCCGATACCCTGCCAGCTCCATATGCTACCAAATCATCCATGAATTTCAGCAATGTCATCGGTTGGGATGATAAGAAGCCCGTGGCTCCTGAAGGATTCATTGTAACGAAATATGCAGAAGGTTTCGACCACCCCCGGTGGCTTTACGTCCTTCCAAACGGTGACGTGCTGGTGGCAGAATCCAATTCAAACTACAACCTGGTGGAAAAAATAGGAGGCACAATCATCGGCGCTTCAAAATCCAACAACCTCAACAAAAGCGCGGACCGCATCAGCCTTATACGCGACGCTGACAAAGACGGAATTGCAGAAACAAAGGAAATCTTTTTGACCAATCTCGCACAACCACTGGGAATGCTGCTTCTTAACAATTGGTTGTATGTGGCAAATACCAGCAGTGTGTACCGCGTGCCTTATAAAACCGGCGACACAAAAATTACAACCCCCGGCACAAAGATCATGGACCTGCCTGCAGGAAAGGTGAACCAGCACTGGACGCGAAACCTGATTGCAAATGCGAACGGATCAAAGATCTACGTATCGGTTGGTTCCGGATCAAATATCGGTGAGAAAGGCATGGAGCACGAAGTATTAAAGGCCAGCATTCTCGAGTTCAACCCCGATGGTTCAAACATGAAAGTTTTTGCAAGTGGTTTGAGAAACCCTGTGGGAATGGACTGGGCACCGGGCACCAATACCTTATGGACCGTGGTCAATGAGCGGGACGAGCTGGGCGATGACCTGGTGCCTGATTATCTCACTTCTGTAAAACAGGGTGGCTTCTACGGATGGCCCTATGTCTACTGGGGTCAGCATGTAGATCCGCGGGTTAAAGACCAACCGGAGATCGTCAAAAAAACAATAGTACCCGATGTTGACCTGGGTTCTCATACCGCATCACTCGGACTCGTATTTTACAACAAGAAGGCATTTCCTGAAAGGTATCACAACGGAGCATTTGTCACCCAGCATGGTTCCTGGAACAGGTCGGTGCTATCGGGTTATAAAGTTGTATTCGTTCCATTCAAAAACGGAAAGGCGGGCAAACCGGAAGATTTTCTCACGGGATTTGTAGCTGACCTTAATTCAGAAAAAGTACGTGGCAGACCAGTCGGCATTGCTTTGCTGGCGGATGGCTCCATGCTTGTTGCCGATGACGGCACAAATACCATCTGGAAGATCTCAGTTAAAAAATGATTTCAGAATTTTCATTAAGACAAGTTCTTCAGCGGTAAGTCCGCTTTTATCATCGGGAACCTCCAGTTTATCAAGTTCTTTTATATACTTCGAAAGTTTATTTTCTTCATAAAGAGATACCAGACCCGGATGCACATAATATTTTTTGCAAACGGTTCTGGTATTTCCCAGTTTCTGACTGACAATATCCATTACTGCTGCAATATTTTTCTTCGACTCGGTTTCTGTAATGGCTTCGCCAATTGAACGAAATGCATTGAGTGCATGCACGGATCCGGCCCAGGTTCTGAAATCTTTGGTGGTGAAATCCTTTCCTTCGGCGGCATCTTTTATATAACCATTGACCATACCGGAGTCAATGGATTTCTTGGTTTTATCCTCTGTATAATATTGAAACAATTCTTTGCCGGGCACATCCCTGCATTCCTTGATGGTACGCGCAAGCTTTTTATTCTTTATAGAAATATTATGCTCAACACCTTTTTTTCCTTTAAAAGAAAATACCATTTTGTCACCATTGATCTCAACATGTTTATCTTTTAGTGTTGTGAGTCCGTAAGAACCATACAACTTTTCATATCCGCTGCTGCCTACCCTGATATAGGTTCTTTCCATCAGACTGATAACGGTTGCCAACACCTTTTCTGCCGAAAGTTCTTTTTTAGCGAGGTCCTTTTCCAGTCGCAGACGGATATCCGGGAGGATTTTGCCAAACTCATACAGCCGGTGAAATTTTGTTTCGCTGCGCAAATGATTCCAGAGCGGATGATAACGATATTGCTTGCGGTTTCTGATATCCATTCCCGTTGCCTGTATATGTCCATTTTCTTTGGCGCATATCCATACATGGGTCCAGGCTGGCGGAATCACCAGTTTCTTTATCCGCTCTAACTGTTTATCGTCTTGCAGTGGCTTGCCGTCGTATATGTAAACAAAATGCTTGCCCTTTTTCTTCCGGGCGATGCCAGGTCCATTGTCTTTTACATAGATAAGATTGGCCACAGCAGCCGCTTCCTCGTAATTGCGCGCCACCTTGAGAAATTCTTTGTGTGAAAGCTGTAGAACCTGGTCGGACATATAATTTTCCGATGACAGTAAAAAATCAGTGCCACTGCATTGCAGCCGGTGGTTGGCATGTGTTTTCCATTCTCTATATAAACAAGTATATGAGTTCTGAAGAAAAAAAATCACCCAGGTCAGGCAACTCTGAACAAAAAGGCGAACCAAAAAAAGGCTATAATGAAAAAAATCCGGGGGATCCGCAGGGTGCGTTTACACCTGATGGTGCAGACGAGGTGAAGGAAGGAGAAATCAACAAACGATCACCGAAGAACAGTGAAGAAAAAGTAACTCCGGCAAAGGATGAAAGCGGGCAGAGTAATTAACCTGCCTTGTGCCTGATCTTAGCTTTCTTTTCATGGTTTTCTTCCGCGTCGTCTATCGAATGCGAGCCATGAAGATCGTTGTCGAGCTTGGCCCTGTTGCTCAGTTTTACATAAAACTTGCGTAGCACCTGCAGTTCTTCGTCAGTCAAATCCTCTACATCAACAAGTCGGTTACTCGCGCGCTCGTTGGAAGAAATCAGTTCATTCAGTTTAAGGTGGACCGCTGTGGTGTCCTTGTTTTGCGATTGCTGAATGATGAAGACCATCAGGAAGGTGATGATGGTGGTGCCGGTATTAATTACCAGTTGCCAGGTATCCGAATAATTAAAGATGGGTCCGGTGAGCGCCCATACCAGCACAATGCCAAACGCAATGACTGATGTAACGGGACTTCCGGCGGCACGTGTGACCACTTTTGAAATTTTATCGTAAAACCCACTTCGCGGTTTCTTTAAAGCCTTGAGGTTCTTATTTGTCATAGCAGGAATATTATAATTGTAAAAGTGCAAAAGCTATACTACACAAAAAAAGTCAGACCCAATGGTCTGACCTTCATTAAACCCTAAACCCCTGCCTATGAACAATCTTTAATATGATGAGGGCATAGCCCCTGTAATCTGTTTATATAGGTAATGCAAACTTTGTTCCACCTCCGCTACACAGAGTTTGAATGCACCGCTGATAGAAGAGATAAAATTACCATGCCGCGGTAAGATTACAGTGTTTAACGATGAGTAGTTGAGGGATATCAGCTACACCGACGAGTAATTTGAT
>JACMLD010000225.1 GCA_014379785.1 Chitinophagaceae bacterium | reverse complement strand
CAATACCACACAGAAAAAAATTGCCATTAGCTTCGACGATGGTCCGGCCATGTCATTCACACCGGAGATATTGGAAATACTCCGTGAAAAAAACGTGGCGGCGACTTTTTTTTGTATCGGAAAACGGATCGCAGGAAATGATCAGATGCTTTCAGACATTCATGCGCAGGGACATTTGATAGGAAACCATAGCTTTTCCCATCATTTCTGGTTTGACCTTTTTTCAACAAAAAAAATGCTGGCGGATGTAAACAGCATGAATCATGAGGTGGACAGGGTTATTGGACTGAAGCCCCGATTGTTCAGGCCTCCGTACGGAGTGACTACTCCGAATATGAGAAATGTGATGAAGAGGGGTGGATACCAGGCAATCGGCTGGAACATCAGAAGTCTTGACACAGTCATCAAAGATCCCGTCCGGCTCCGTAAAAAAATTGAAGGGATGATACAACCCGGAGCGGTTATTTTGCTTCATGATACCAGCGCGGCAACCACAGAGATGCTGGCGGCTCTTATAGACAATATCAGGGCGAAAGGATACGAGTTTGAACGGATCGATAAATTGTTAAATATTGAAGCATATGCGTAGTGTGGTCTTTATGTTGATTTTGGCTATTGCTGGATTGCATGTCTCCGCGCAATATGCGGGATATAAACCAGTTGCAGATCTGGCCAGGTTCAAACAGGAATTCAAGACCGCCGCAGGCACCACTCAAACCATAAAAAGTGATTTTATTCAGGAAAAAAACCTGACCGTACTGGAAGAAAAGATTGTTTCAAAGGGTAAATTCTGGTTCAAAAAAACTGACCTGGTACGCATGGAATACAGCACGCCTTTTCAGTACCTGATGATCATCAATAAGAGTAAGGTTTATATAAAGGATGGTCAGAAAGAAAATACCATCAGCACAAAATCGAACAAGCTTTTTCAACAGATCAACAAAATCACCGTTGACTGCGTGCAGGGCACGGCCCTCGACAACCCGGATTTCAAGGTCCGTGTTTTTGAAAGCGGACAGGCTTACCTTGTCGAACTTTCACCAGTCACAAAAAGTTTAAAAGATTTCTTCAGAAATATCAATATCATTGTCTCCCGCAAAGACTATTCTGTAAACAAGATTGAGATGTATGAACAGTCTGGCGACAATACAGTCATCAGTTTTTTAAACAAGGAGCTCAATGCGAATATTCCGGACGCGCTTTTTGCTATTAAGTAGCCTGCTGCTGATGCTGGCCGGCTGCAGTTCCGCCTACCGGCATTTGCGGCCAGCGGAGGCCAATCCGGAATGTCTGAATGCTTTCAAACCCGACTTTACCCGTGCGCTGTACAATACCAAAGTCAATGTTATCGGCAAACACCTCAGCGGCCTGCTTCTTATCAAACTCATGCCTGACAGCAGCCACCGCATGCTTTTCTCAAACGAATTCGGATTTAAGTTCTTCGATTTTGAATTTGCAAAAGACGGCTCCTTCAAAGTGCATTATATACTCAAGGATATGGACAAACCTGCGGTGATCAAAACCTTGCGCAAGGACTTTGAATTGCTGCTGATGACGGGAACCAATAAGCCTGGCCGTATCCTTACCGATGGCACCAACCTCTACTATGCATTCCGCCAGCCAAAAGGATACAACTATTATATAACGGACAGCAGTTGTCAGAAGCTGCTCCGCATCGAAAAAGCCTCTAAAAGGAAAGCCGTGGTAGTGGCGATAATGGAAGGGTACGAAAAACAGCTTCCGGATACCATCGGCATTTCACACAAAACTTTTAATTTCGAGATCGGTCTAAAACGAATCAAACAATAATGCTGGGCGGAGATTTTTATAGCATAGAAGAGCAGGTAAACCAACCGAATGGTGTTGATGCATTGCTAAAGCTGAATGCCGGACACAATATTTTCAAGGGTCACTTTCCCTCTATCCCGGTGGTGCCAGGCGTTTGCAGCATGCAAATCATCAAAGAACTCGCAGAAGCCAGTATCGGATCCCGGCTGACCCTGGTGAAAGCCGATTTTCTCAAGTTTCTTGCCGTCATCACCCCCCGCGATGTTCTGGAGATTAACGCCAGTGTATCCTGGGCAGATACCGGGGCCGGCGACTACTCTGTAAACGGTACCATTTTTAACAAAGAAACAATCTACCTGAAGTTCAAAGGAACCTTCAAACAGTCATAAACCCCATGGGTATGTCTTTTGCGGTTTTCCTGTATCTTGCACGACCTTATAAAAGAATAATATGGAATACAGT
>JACMLD010000224.1 GCA_014379785.1 Chitinophagaceae bacterium | reverse complement strand
TTCGAAAAACTCCTGAAAAGCGGCAACAGCGAAACACTGCAGCAACACGCCATCACGGTAGAATTCACCACCAACCCATCGTGGTACGCCGTGCAGGCACTACCTTATCTCGCAGAATACCCTTACGAATGCGCTGAACAGATATTCAACAGATACTATGCAAACGCGCTCGCATCCATGATTGCCAACTCGACGCCGAAACTAAAGGCCATCTTCGACCAATGGAAAAACGCTGACAGTACCGCCTTGCTTTCCAACCTGCAAAAAAATGAAGAACTAAAATCCGTACTGCTCGAAGAAACTCCCTGGGTACTCCAGGCAAAAAACGAAGCCCAGCAAAAAAAGAACATCGCATTGCTGTTCGACATGGTAAAAATGAGTGGCCAGCTCAGCAGCAACTTCGATAAGCTCAGGCAGATGCAAACAGAAAACGGCGGCTTCCCCTGGTTCAAAGGCGGACGTGACGACAGATTCATCACACAATACATAGCGACCGGTATCGGTCACCTGAAAAAATTAAACGCTCTGCCCGAATCACAAAAGAAAGGATGGACCGATCTTGCCAAAAAATCGCTTACCTATCTCGATCAAAGAATAAAAGAAGACTACAACAACCTGGTCAAATCAAAAGCAAAGCTCAACCAAAATAACCTGAGCTATTCGCAGATACAGTATCTCTACATGCGCAGCTTCTTTACAGAATCCGGAACCGCTGCTGCTTCTCTCACTGCAGTCAGCTATTATCGAAAACAGGCACAGCAATACTGGCTCATGCAAAACCGGTATATGCAGGGCATGATCGCCCTCGCACTTTTTCGCACCGGCGATCCCATTACCGCTAAAAAAATCATCAAATCACTGAAAGAAAATTCAATCACCAGCGAAGAACTGGGCACCTACTGGAAAGAAAATTCCGGAGGTTACTATTGGCACCAGGCGCCCGTAGAAACGCAGAGCCTCCTGATTGAAGCATTTGCAGAAATTGAAAAGGACGCAGCAACTACTGACGATCTCAAAACCTGGTTGCTCAAACAAAAACAAACACAAAACTGGAGAACCACCAAAGCTACGGCAGACGCATGTTACGCATTGCTCGCCACAGGCAGCGAATGGACCACCGAAGCTCCGGAGGTTCAAATCAAACTCGGCGACAAAACCATCAGCAGCGCGACTGAAAAACAGGAAGCCGGCACCGGATATTTCAAGAAGATTTTCACACCGCCGATGGTCAATCCGGGCATGGGCGACATCTCCGTAAAAATTTCCACACCATCAAAAACCAGTCTTCCATCATGGGGTGCAGTTTATTGGCAATACTTTGAAAACCTTGAAAACATCACTCCCGCTGCCACACCATTGAAACTTACTAAAAAACTATTCATAGAAAAGAACAGCGATCGCGGACCTGTCCTGGAACCGATACAAGAAAATGCATACCTCCATATTGGTGACAAGATAAAAGTGCGTATCGAAATACGCGTTGACCGCGACATGGAATATGTACACATGAAAGACATGCGCGCCTCCGCGCTCGAACCGGTCAACGTGTTGAGCGGATACAAATGGCAGGGCGGACTGGGATACTACGAATCAACCAAAGACGCCAGCACAAACTTTTTCTTCAGCTGGCTCGCAAAAGGAACTTATGTTTTTGAATACCCTCTGTTCGTAACACATACGGGTAGCTTCAGCAACGGCGTCACCAGCATCCAATGCATGTACGCTCCGGAATTCGCAAGCCATTCAGAAGGAATCAGAATCAATGTTGAAAAATGACCAAAGTCGATTACCTGATAGTGGGCCAGGGCCTTTGCGGCACCTGGCTCAGCTATTTCCTTGATAAAGCTGACAAATCTTTTATTGTGATCGATGAGGCAGACCCGCACTCTTCCTCGCGTGTAGCTGCAGGCATCATCAATCCGGTAACAGGGAGAAGAATCGTAAAGACATGGATGATCGACGAACTACTGCCTGCTGCCATAAAAGACTATCATGATATAGGTGAAATGCTTTCCATCACCTGCATTCGAGCAACCAGCGTCGCCGACTTCTTCCCAACCCCGCAAATGCGGCTCGCGTTTTTCTCAAGATTCGAAGCAGACAACAGCTATCTGCAATTGCCCGATGACGAGAATGATCAAAGGAAAAATTTCAATTACGATTTTGGCTACGGCATTATTCACTCCTGCCAGCTTGTGAATGTACCGCTGCTCTTATCATCATGGGCTTCATGGCTCACATCAAGAAACCAACTTGTCAACGAAAAGTTTTCAGAGACTGAACTCATCTTAAACAAAGAGTCCGTTTCTTACCGCGACATCGAAGCCAAAAGAATCATATTCTGCGATGGCGTCAGCAGCGCCGATTCTCCCTGGTTCAGAAATCTCCCCTTTGCAAAAAACAAAGGAGAAGTTTTGCTGGCAGAGATTCCGGACCTCGCTCCGACTTCAATCTACAAACGCGGTCTTAGCCTGGTGCCCTGGAAAGACAATCTCTGGTGGGTTGGATCCTCCCATGAATGGGCATATGATACGGACCAGCCTACTCCTGCTTTCTTTGAAAAGACGAGCAACTTTCTAAAGGCCTTTCTACGCATACCATACAAAATCACTGACCATCTGGCATCTGTCCGGCCCGCAACCCTTGAAAGACGCCCGTTTGCAGGCATGCATCCCTCACAGCCACTCATCGGAATTCTAAACGGTATGGGCACCAAGGGCTGCTCAATCGCCCCGTGGTTTGCCCGCGAAATGGCATCGCATCTTACGGCCCACACACCGATAATGCCCGAAGCCGATATTTCAAGATTTAGAAGAATATTACAAAGAGGAGAATCCTGATTACATATATTTATTGAAATATTTCAATGATATATGAGTGAACAATATTCCATCCCTGGCCGCTTCAGAAAAATCGAAAACCTGCACATTCTGCTCTGGTTGCTGAAAGACACCTGCTGGGCACTCAACTTTCGCATTCTGGGTTTGATAATGATCATCCCAACCATCACCGTTGCCATATTGATTACCTGGCAGACCCGCGCGCTGAAAAGTGAATTTTACCACAACCTGGCAGTCGATTTCTGGATCGTGGCAAACTGTACCTGGATGGTGGGAGAATTTTTCGGAATTGACGAAGATGCCTGGTACGGCTACGGTCTCAGGCAGGCGGCTCTGATACCATTTATACTTGGACTGCTGACAATCCTGTACTATTATCTGGTCAATAAGAAGAAAAAAGAGTAGATATATCCGATAGGCTAAGCAACTTTTCTGTTTACAATCAATTCATACGGATCCTGTCTGAGCAGCACTGTCATCGCCTTGTACAGATCAGGCAACTCATATTTGAACCTGAAAGGATTTTCAAAAAACATCTCCACACTCACTGCCCAGAATTCGTGGTAGTTCGTTGCAGCATAATCACCCAGCAGATTTTTCTTTCCTTTCTGCATGTCCTGAAAAATCGGCCTGGCTATCTGAGAAAAATTCTTAAACTCCTTTTTGAAATGCTTGTCCTCTTCTGTCTTCGTAATAAAATTTACATAAGCGAGCGCATGTGCCATTTCATGCAAACCCACATTGCTGTTGTCTGCCGCGCGGTGAATGCCCTGCAGGAAATTGTCCCAGCTCAGATAGATACCGCTGCTGTCCACATGTCCCATAAATGGCAATGAATAATAACCATAATGGTAGTCATGCTGCAACACAAACACGTCTCTGAAATAATTCAGCGAAAACTTTTCCAGTCCAAGTGTCAGCTGCGCCGCAACGGCACTGATCAATACCGGCATTTCTTCCTTCTTCTCAATTCCCACATAATGAAACTTCTTTGCGCGATGAATAAGGAAGGTTCTGAACAGCCAGCGATGTTGCTCTTTTTCAGACAAGCGTTTGAAGTAAGC